>DASTNM010000289.1:0-3347 GCA_035762745.1 Candidatus Polarisedimenticolia bacterium | reverse complement strand
GCGTGCCGGTCCGGCGCTGCCGCAGGGTGCGCGTCATCCCGACCGGCTTGCCGCCGATCGATTTTCTCGACCGCGATTCGGCGCGCGCCGCCCTCGACCTGCCGCGCGATCGCTTCATCGCGGTGGTGGTCGGGAGGGTGGAGCGGGACAAGGGATGCGAGGAGGCGCTCGCCGCCCTGCCGGCAATCCGCGAGGCGGCGCCCGGTGCGCTTCTCGTTTTCCTCGGGCCGGAGGACCCCGCATCCGCCGGCTCCCTGACGCAGCGTCTGCGCGCCGCGGGGGCCGGGCTGTCTGGGGCGGTCCTCTTCCTGGGGGATCGTCCGGAGGCCTGGCGATGCCTCAGAGCCTTCGACCTGCTGCTGCATCCCTCCCGGCACGAGGCGCTGCCACGGGTCCTGATCGAGGCACTGTTCGCCGCGGTCCCTGTGGTCGCCTGCGCCGTCGGCGGGGTGCCGGAGGTGATCGAGGCGGGGCGGAGCGGCCTCCTCGTCCCTCCTGGCCAGCCGCGCGCCCTGGCGGCCGCCGCGGCCTCGCTGGCGCGCGATCGCGATCTCCGGCTCCGGCTCGCAGGCGCCGGAGTGCAAAGGGCCGCCGAGCGCTTCTCGATCGACACGATGACGCGCGGCATCCTGGCCGCCTACGACGATCTGACCCGCGGCGCCCGGGGCGGCATCGTGGCCGCGCCGGGGGTGGCTCGATGAGCGGCCCGGCAGGGCGCCAGGGGAGCCGGATCTCGCCGGGCCGTCCCTGCCCGTTGTGCGGGCTGCGCCTCGTCCCGAAGCCCCCGGTGGGGAGCTCGCCCACAGCCGCGCCGGGCCCCCGGCCCGTACGCTGCTCCGCCTGCGGCCTGGTGTTCATCGATCCGATTCCCCCGGCCGCCCTTTCCACCGATTCCTACGGCCCGGCCTATTACGAGCCGTGGCAGGGAAAGGAGGAGCCGGCGCGTCTGGCGCTCTGGAGACGGCGCCTGCGCCTCCTGGAGGAGCGCTCCCCGCGCGGCTCCCTGCTGGATGTCGGCTGCGGCGACGGGCTCTTTCTCAAGGTGGCGCGCGACTCCGGCTGGGGCGTGGAGGGGATCGAGTTCTCTCCCGAGGGGGCCCGGCGAGCCTCGACACGGCTGGGCCGCCCGGTGGCGGTCGGCGACCTGGCGCGCGGGGGCATGCTGCGCGGACCGTTCGACGCCGTGACCCTGTGGCACGTCCTGGAGCACCTGCCGGAGCCTGCGGCGATGCTGGAGGCGGTTCGCCGGCGGCTGCGGCCCGGCGGCCTCCTGGTCGCGGCGGTGCCGAACCTGGACAACCTGCCGATGCGAGTCGCCTACCGCCTGGCCCGCCTCCGCCCGCTGCCGCTCTACGAGGAGGGCGAGCGTGAGCCGCATCTGAGTCATTTCGATCCGCGCACCCTCAGCGCGGCGCTGGGTCGTCAGGGGCTGCGGGAGATCGAGGTCCTGGCCGATCGTTGCGCCCTCACACCGGCCAAGCGCGCCGTCGACGCCCTGGCGGCCTTCCTGTCGCGACGCACCGGACGCCTCCTGACCGACGCCATCGTCGCCTTCGCGCGCGTGCCTCGATGAGCTCTCCTCCCGGGACCCGCCTGCGCTACGAGGTCCGCCTGCCGCGCGACCCGATGACGGCCGACAGGCTGCGCCACGCGGCGCGGCGGCTGTACCTCGCGGGACGCGCCGGTCTGCTCCTGAGCGCGGGGCTCCTGCGCCGGCGGGAGCGCCGCCCACCCTCCCCGTCGGCGGTGGCGCGGCTGCTGGTGGTGCGCACCGACCGGGTGGGCGACATGGTGCTGACCACGGCCGCGCTCACCGATCTGCGTGAGCATTTCCGCCAGGCCGAGATCACCCGGCTGGCCCCTCCCGGACCTCTCGAGCTTCTGCGGGCCCACCCCGCCGTCGATCGACTGGTGCCTCTGAGCGCCGCCGGGCTGCCGCGCGATCTCGTCGGCCGCTTCGACCTGGCGATCGACTTCACGTCCGACGAGTCGCTGCGCGGCGCGCTCCTGGTGAAGCGCTCGCGGGCACGCTGGCGCGCGGGTCTGCGGGGGGCGGGCCGTGAGGTGTTCTTCAACCTCAGCGGACCGCGCGCCGATCAGGCGCGGCACGTCGCCGATCTCGGACGCGACCTCGCCGCCTTCCTCGGGGCGGCGCCCCGCGCGGCGGCACCCGTCCTCTATGTGACCAACGAGGAGAAGGGAGAGGCGCAGGCACGGCTCGCGGCGCTGGGTGCCGGGGTGCCGCGCGTGGCGATTCACCCCGGAGGCTTCTACCCCTCCCAGCGCTGGTCCCCGGAGCGGTTCGCCGAGCTGATCTCGGCCCTCACCGGCAGGACCGGAGCGGCCTGCGTCGTCCTGGCCGGACCGGGCGAGGAGGATCTGGCGCGCCGCATCGGCGCCGCCACGACCGACGCGCTCCAGGCCGGGCCGCTCACGCTGCGATCCTTGATGGCGATGATCGCCTGCTGCGACCTCTTCATCGGCAACAACTCCGGCCCGCTGCACATCGCCGGGGCGCTCGGCGTGCCGACGGTGTCGCTGATGGGACCGACCGACCCCCGACGCTTCGCGCCACGCGGCCCGGCCGACCGGGTCCTGCGGCGCCCGCTTCCCTGCTCTCCCTGCCGGCGTGGCCACTGCTGGCACCACACCTGCCTGCGGGCCGTCGAGCCGGGGGAGGCGCTGGCGGAGGCGGAGGCGGCGCTGGCGGCGCTCCTGCCGCAGGAGGAGGCACGGTGAGCGGAGCCGCCCTGCGCCACACACCCTGGCCCGGCGCGGCCGCTGGCCGGAAAGCCGCTCCGCTCGTACGGCACCCACTGTCCATCCTGCACCTGATCACCCGCCTGGAGCGCGGCGGCTCCGCCGACTGCACCCTGCTGCAGGCCGTGGGTGCGGCGCGGCGCGGACACCGTGTGACGATCGCCTCGGGACCGACCGAGGCGCCGAGCCCGCTTCTCGAGCGCCTGGCCGGGACCTCGAACCTCCGATTCCTGGAGGTGCCCTCGCTGGCGCGCCGACTCGCTCCGGGGCGCGATCTGCGCGCCCTGGCCGCGGTCGTCCGACTCCTGCGCAGGGAGCGCTTCGATGTCATCCACACCCACACGTCGAAAGCGGGAGCCCTGGGGCGGATCGCCGCCGCCTTCCTCGGGCTCCGTCGCCGCGTCGTGCACCAGCCGCACGGGCATCTCTTCTACGGCTACTACGGCCGCCTCCCGACCTCTCTCGTCGTGCTCGCCGAGAGGATCCTGGCGCGGCTGGCGCGCTTCCAGGTCGCCCTGTCGTGGCGCGGGGCGGAGGAGCATCTCGGCCGCGGAGTCGGGCGGCCCGGTGAGTTCCGGGTGATCCGC
>DASTNM010000288.1:0-2950 GCA_035762745.1 Candidatus Polarisedimenticolia bacterium | reverse complement strand
GGGGAGGGAGGGTACGGCGACCGCGCCGGCCGGCGGCCGGCGGCCGCCTCCACCATCCACTTCCCGAGCCCTTCGATCCTCAGGGACGGAGATCCCACAGGCATCCCGAGGTGGAAGAAGCAGAGATCGGACCCGACGGCGGTGATGCCGGCCAGGATCCTCTCCAGCGGCCCTTCCCAGGCCAGACCATCGGCCGGGCCCAGTGGCGAGCCCCCGTCCTGCCAGTCTCCCTTCAGGACCCGGACCCTCCAGTCAGGCCCGGGGACGAAACGGGCCTCGGTCACGCGCAGGCAAGGGCCGGCGGGGTGGCTGACCCGCTCGGCCAGCCGCTCCGCGGCCGGATCGAGGAGCGGATCGGCCAGGAGGACCCCGACCTCCGAGGCGGGCGGTATGTAAAGGTTCGACA
Organism: Candidatus Polarisedimenticolia bacterium; assembly: GCA_035762745.1. Classification (GTDB taxonomy): domain Bacteria; phylum Acidobacteriota; class Polarisedimenticolia; order Gp22-AA2; family Gp22-AA2; genus DASTNM01. Next base: position 2,544 of record DASTNM010000288.1, on the reverse strand, counting down.
GACCGATGACGGGAAGATCGCGGAAGGAGTGCCGGACCACGTGGCCGTCACGGGCCGAGAGCTGCCCGGCCTTGCGACCCGAGGAGATGAGCGTCCTGCGGCGCGTCGGGCATCCGAGGCCGTCGAACGGCGCGCTGCCGAAGCCACCCGGCAGGCAGCCGTCGTCGATCACCGAGAAGCACTCCGGCGCCGCCGGACGGTTGGGTGTGGTTCCGGCCGCGCTGAGGATCCAGGGGACGAGAGCCGACAGGAACGATGCGGCGGCCCGGCCGGAAAGGATCAGCGGCAGATCCTGGGCCGGCGGCGGTGTGGCGGGGCGCGGCGGGGCCGCCCGCCAGGCCGCCTCCCGTCCGCAGCCGTGGACGTCAAGATCGCTCAGGCGGCAGGCCGCACGCTCCTCGAGGACCGCCGCCGATCCGGGTACCGCGGGGGCCATCGAGACCGAGAGCAGCGCCAGGCTCTTGTCGTAGGCCCCGCGGAAGCCACGGGAGTTGACCAGCGTCACCGACGTGGCGGCGGCGCTCAGCAGCACCCGGTCGACCTCCGCCGCCCCGGCCGCGTGCGACATGGCCGCCTCGGCCGCCGTATGGAGGATCTCTCCGAGCCGCTCGACCGGAGCGGTCATCACTTCGGGATCGTCGATCGCGAGATCGTCGCCTGCCGAAGCGCCCGGGGGATGCGGGGGGGCGCAGGGGGCACCCCAGGCCGGATCGTCACCGGCCGCGGGAGGGCGCGCCAGGGTGAGGGCGACCTCCACCAGGGCGAAGGCCTCACGCAGACCGGAGGGAGACCCCCAGGCGAACCCCCAGCCCCCTTCGTGGTTGCGGAGGCGTACGGCGATCCCCTCCTCGTCCGACGTCGAGACGGTGACCCGGGCCCGGCCGCCGGCGGTCAGCGTCGGCTCGAGCGCCACCCTTCGGCCACGCCCCGTCTTGCGGAACACCTCCGCCTCCGTGGCGCCCGCCGCCCGCGCCTCGCGCAGGATCTCCTCCAGCCATCGAGCGTCGACCTCCCGGCTCATGCCGCCGCCGCGCGCCGCACGGCGAGCCCCTCGACCTTGATGGTCGGCTGGCCGACTCCCGCGCGGACCCGCTGCCCTTCCTTGCCGCACTCCCCTGCCCCGGGATCGAATTTCAGGTCGTTGCCGATCATCCGGATCCCGCGCAGGGCTGTCAGGCCGTTGCCGGCGACCACCGAGGGGAGGAGCGGCGCGACCAGCCGGCCGCCGGCGATCAGGTAGCCGCGACGGATCCGGAACGAGAAATCGGCCGTCACGGTGTCGACCTCCCCACCCCCCAATTCGGCCACGTACAGTCCACGCATGACCGAAGCGAGGATCTCCTCCGGAGGGTGCGCCCCCGCAAGGACGAAGGTGTTGGTCATGCGCGGCAGCGGCAGGTCGCGGTACGATTCGCGGCGCGCGCTGCCGGTCGGCGCCGTCTCCGCCAGGAGGGCGGTCGCGCGATCGAGAAGCAGCCCGACGACGCGCCCCGAGTCGATGAGCACCGTGCGGCTGGCCGGCCATCCCTCGTCGTCGACACGCCGGGAGCCGGGGAGGCCCGGAAGGGTCGGGTCGTCGACCAGAGTCAGGTCACGCGGACCGATCTCCTCACCGAGCAGGTCGACGAGGAGCGAGCGCCCCTTCAGGGCCCGGTCCCCCTCGAGGGCGTGGCCACAGGCCTCGTGAAAGAAGATCCCGCCCGGACCCGGGGCCAGCACGACCGTCATCTCCCCCGACGGTGGAGGCGTGGCATCGCGCTGCTCGCGCAGGCTGGCGGCGAGCCGGGCACCGACCCCGGCGGGCGGGTGCAGAGCGCGCAGCCTGTCGATGTCCCGCGCCCCCCCTCCCTCGGAGACGGTCGGAGTCTCCCCGCCGCGCCTGCCGCCGGCCAGCCGAGCCGTGAAGGAGACCCAGTCCCTGCGATCTTCGGCAACCTCTCCCTCGGAAGTCGCGACGAGGATCGCCTGGGAACGCGCCTCGCCCCGCCCCGCCCAGGCGACCGGCCGATCCTCCGCAGCCTGCAGTGCCGCCGCCTCGACCTCCTCCAGGTAGCGTCCGATGGCGCGCGCCGTCCGAACCGTCTCTTCCGGCGCTCCTCCCGCCTCCGCCTTCCCTTCATCCGACCGCGCCGCGACCGCTCGCACCTCCCCTCCCGAGCTCCGCAAACCTCCCGCCAGCGCCTCGATCGCTTCGCTCTCCAGGCTGCCCGTGGAAGCGTGCAGGACGCGCTCCCGTCCGACGAGGCGCGCCGCGGCCCCCGCCCCCGCGCCGACGGTCACCGGCCCCTCCGCCCCCGCCGCGCGCTCGACCGAGACCTGCCGCGCCTCCTCCAGGAAGAGGTCGGCGTACTCGTCCGGGCGTATGGCGAGGGAGGCGGCGAGGCCGCGAAGAAACGAGCGATCGATCCGCTTGAGGAGGGACATGCGAGTGACCGGCGCCGTGGAGCCGGCCCGCAACAGTAGGAGACTCGCACCCGCCCTGTCAAGCAACGAGGGGGCTGAGGCATCCCCAGTTTGGAGCGCCACGCCCTGCAGTCGCCGGGC
>DASTNM010000287.1:0-13255 GCA_035762745.1 Candidatus Polarisedimenticolia bacterium | reverse complement strand
TCGGCCGGACGCGCGACCCCCAGAGGGACGGTGCCGGTGAGACGGAGGCCACGATGAAACTGATCGGCATCGAGACGATGTCGCCCGACCAGGTGAGGTTCGAGGTGGAGCGGGGCGCGAAGTTCGTCTTCTACCAGTACTGCATCTCACTGCTGGTCGTCTCGTTGAAGCGGTCGTCGAACATCTATTTCGTGCGGGCCGGCGACCGGAGGCTCCCACGGGCGCTCGGGTTCACGCTGATCTCGCTCCTGGCGGGGTGGTGGGGTATCCCGTGGGGGCCGATCTGGACCATCGGCACGACGGTCACCAATCTGCGCGGCGGGAAGGACGTGACGAAGGAGGTCATGGCCTCTCTTGTCCGGGTCGCCGCGGCCTGAGGAGCGCTCCGGCCGCTCTGCCGTCCAACCGCTCAGCGCCTTCCAGACAATTCCACAAAGCCTCAGCGAGGCATGGTATCGTCGGCGCGCACGATGTCGCTCTCTGGTCTCCCTGCCGCGGAACCCCGGGATGGATGACCGATGCCTTCCATGAGACGTTGGCTTTCCGGGATCGCCGTTGCCCTGGCTCTCGCGACCACGGGGGCCCGGGCGGCGGGGACCGCGCCCGTCAAAGCGCTCAAGGTCACCGTTCTTTCGACGATGCTGGCCGGTGACGTCGGCATCGGCGAGTGGGGCTTCGCCGCGTTGCTCGAGGTCGATGGCCGGCGGCTGCTGATCGATACGGGAGATCGGCCGGAAACCGTCCTTCATAACGCCGAGGAGCTCAAGATCGATCTCTCGACGGTGACGGACGTGGTCATCACGCACAACCATGGCGATCATACCGGTGGTCTCCTCGCGCTGCGGCGGGAGCTGGCGAAAAGGAACCCGCAGGCGCTGTCCCTGGCGCATGTGGCGCCGGGGATCTTCCTGAGTCGCCTGACGGCGGACGGACGGGAGGACAATGGGCTCCTGCCGATCAAGCCGGCCTACGAGAGCCTCGGGGGCACCTTCATCGAACACTCCGGCCCGGAGCGCCTCTTTCCCGGCGTCTGGCTGACCGGTCCCGTTCCTCGACCCCACCCGGAGCGCAACTGGAGCGGCTCCCGCAGGCTCCAGACACCCGCCGGTCCTGTCGAGGACACCATTCCGGAGGACGCGTCCGTCGTGGTCGAGTCATCGGACGGCCTGGTCGTCGTCAGCGGCTGCGGTCACGCCGGCATCGTCAACACGCTCGAATATGCCCGGAAGGTGACCGGGGAACCGAGGGTCCTCGCCGCGATCGGCGGCTTCCATCTTTTCGAAGCGACGGACGAGCGGCTGGCCTGGACGGCCCGGAAACTTCACGAGTTCGGACTGGGCCACCTCCTCGGCGCGCACTGCACCGGTGTCGAGGCCGTGTTCCGCATCCGACGGCTCGCCGGCCTGAGCCGCAAGACGGCGGTCGTCGGCGCGGTCGGCTCATCCTTCACGCTGGGGGCGGGGCTCGACCCGCTGTCCCTGGCTCGTTGACGCCAACCGAGGTGACGATGAGGCCGATCATCGCGTTCACGATCGCGGTTCTCGCCCTGACGCCCCTCTCCGGGGATCAGGGTCCGGCACACCCGAAGAACACGAAAGGAATCCTGCTCGAGGACCTGACCTGGGTCGAGGCCAAGGACAGGCTCACGGGCGACGCCGTCGTCGTGATACCGCTCGGCGCCGCCGCCAAGGAGCACGGGCCGCACCTCCGGCTCCGCAATGACTGGACCATGGCCGAATACCTGAAACGACGCGTCCTGGCTCAGGCCCGGGTGGTCGTCGCTCCGACGCTCAACTACTTCTTCTACCCCGCATTCGTCGAGTACCCCGGCTCGACCTCCCTCAGGCTGGAGACGGCGCGCGACCTCGTCGTCGACGTGTGCAGGAGCCTGGCGCACCACGGGCCGCGGCGCTTCTACGTGCTCAACACCGGCGTCTCGACGACGCGGCCGCTCGAGGCGGCCGCCCGGCTCCTGGCGGACGAAGGGATCGTGCTGCGCTTCACGGATATCATCGCGGCGGCGGAGCCGATCGTGAAGCAGATCAGTCGGCAGAAGGAGGGGACCCACGCCGATGAGATCGAGACCTCGATGATGCTCTACATCGACGAACGGTCGGTCGACATGAGCAAGGCGGCGCGGGACTATCCGACGGGTGAGGGAAAGCTGACCCCGAACCAGGACCAGCCGGGAGGCTATTCGCCCACCGGCATCTCTGGAGACGCAACGCTCGCGACCCGGGAGAAAGGCCGGAAAGTCGTCGAAGCGACCGTGCAGGCCGTTCTCAAGGATATCGAGGACCTCAGGCGGACACCGCTTCCATAGGACGACCCGGTTGGCGCGGCCGATGGGGCCTGGCGCGCCGTGAGGGGAGGGGCATGGACGGAATCCTCGGCTACGTTCTGTACATCGTGGTCAAGTATCTGGCCTACGCGCTGTGGTGTTTCGTCGGGCTGCGGATGCTCGCGCCCGATCGCCCGAGGCGGCTGCAGAGCGCGGCCCTTCTGGGGCTGGCGCGCCTCGCGCTGGGTGTCGCGGTCGGCCTTTTCATCTTCTTCGCGGCCCTGACGATGAACAACGCGACGCGCAACGCCCCTTTGACCTATCTGGCGATCTACGTGCCCGTGCGAATCTTCGAATGGGTCCTGCTGCACCTGCTGGTGTCGCGTGGATTCCAGGGAAAGAGGTCGATTGGGTGGGTGCTCGGCGGCGTGGTGATATCCTGCCTGGCCGACGTCCCGCTGGGGATCATGGAGGGCGGGGTCGTCCCGGTGGGCCGGCCGTTCTGCTGAACCCGGACGAACACTGAGGTCATGAGACGATGAGACGCTACTCCCTGCCGCATCCCTATCTCTTGTCCTTCTTCTCGCGCGACTTCTATCGCGACGTCGGGCAGAACTGGCGAGGCCTGTCGTTCGTCCACCTGCTTCTCCTGCTGGCGATCGCCTGGGTCCCCGCAACCCTCAAGATCCACGGGGGCCTGGCGGCTCTCTCGGGAGAGCGGGCCGAAAAAGTCGTGAGCCAGATCCCGTCGATCGTCGTGAATCGAGGCGAGGTCTCGGTCGAGGGGCCGCAGCCGGTCTACATCAAGGAGCCGGACAGCGGGAAGGTGCTGGCGATCATCGACACGACCGGGCAGGTGACCTCGCTCGGCAAGAGCGGCGCGTTCCTGCTGATCACCAAAGGCCAGGCGATCTTCAGGAAGAGCGACTCCGAGACACGGGTCTACGATCTTGCCAAGGTCGATCACCTCCAGGTCGACAAGGAGACGATCTCGAGGTGGCTGGCGGCATGCAGGCGCTGGGCGGCCGTCGTGCTCTATCCGATCCTGGTCCTCTGTTCGTACATCTATCGGGTCCTGCAGGTCCTCGTCTATGCCTGCCTCGGGATCGCCATCGCCGGGGCGGTGCGGGTGCCGATCGGCTTCGGCGGTCTCGTGAGCCTCGCGGTGATGGCCGTGACGCCGGTCATCATCCTGGGCCGGGTTCTCGAGCTGCTGCATTCGCAGCCTCCCTTCGCCTGGCTCCTGGCCTTCGGCATCGCGATGCTCTACCTCGGCTTCGGGATCAAGGCGAGCGCGGGTGGGGATCCTCCCCCAGTCCCGGGCGCGGGAAGCGCGGCATAGGAGGCGGGCCACATGCGGGAGGTCGGCAGGCGCGACGAGCCGTTCGGGTCGTGTTGCGAAGGGCTCCGGAAGGCGATGACCATGCCGAAGGAGTCGATGTTCCGGCAGGAGGACAACGGGATCCTGTACCTCGCCGTCGGGTACGTCGACACGGCCGAGGGCCCCGGCTGGTTCGCCCATGCGGTCCTCTACTGCCCCTTCTGCGGCACGCAGATCCAGGACGAGGAAACCGTCGCCGGCAGCGTCCGCGAAGGCGACGCGTGACGCGATGCCAGCGCCGCCGGATGACCCGCCGCCGATCGACCTGCCGATCGATGGCACGCTCGACCTGCACACCTTCGACCCGCGCGAGGTGAAGGATCTGCTCCCCGACTATCTGGCCGCCTGCCGCGAGCGGGGCATCCTGCAGGTGCGTGTCGTCCACGGCAAGGGGACGGGGGCGCTGCGCAGGACGGTGCACGCCCTGCTCGGCAGGCTGCCGGAGGTCGTCTCGTTCAGCCAGGCGGGCGAGGAGGCCGGCGGGTGGGGGGCGACTCTGGTCCTGTTGCGGCCGCTCCAGGGTGGGTAGCGATGTTCATCGGCCACTACGCCGTCGGGTTCGCATCGAAGCGTGCGGCGCCTCAGACCTCGCTGGGGACGCTGATCGGCGCGGCGATGCTGCTCGATCTGATCTGGCCGATCTTCCTCCTGGCGGGGTGGGAGCAGGTTCGGGTCGATCCGGGGAACACGGCGTTCACGCCGCTCGATTTCGTCTCCTATCCCTGGTCGCACAGCCTGGTGACGGCCTGCGGCTGGGCGGCGCTCTTCGCGCTCGTGTATTGGGCGAGGAGGCGGTACCGGGCCGGCGCGCTGCTCATCGGGCTGGGGGTGATCAGCCACTGGGTCCTCGACGCGCTGACGCACCGGCCCGACATGCCGCTCTATCCGGGCGGACCGCGTCTCGGGCTCGGGCTGTGGAATTCGATCGCCGGCACGATGATCGTCGAGGGGCTGATGTTCGCGGCGGCGCTCTGGCTCTACGCGACGGCCATCCGGCCGCGCGACCGGACCGGCCGCTACGCGTTCCGGGCGTTCGTCCTGGCGGCGCTCTTGATGTACGGGATCAACATCGTGAACCCGCCGCCGCTCGGCATGAGCAGCCGGCAGATCGGGCTGTTCTCTCTCGTGGCCTGGATCATCCCGTTCTGGGCCGCCTGGATCGATCGGCATCGGACGCGGGTGATGGTATAGTTCGCGGATCATGACGAACATCGACCGCAGCCGGCTGAAGAGCCTCCTGGCCAAGGAAGAGCAGCGCTTCCACGCCGACCATCCACGCTCACGCGCCCTGTTCGAGCGGGCGCAGAAGAGCCTGCTGGCCGGCGTGCCGATGAACTGGATGGTTCGCTGGGCGGGCGGCTTCCCGGTCTTCGTCAAGGAGGCCTCGGGGGCGCACTTCACCGACGTCGACGGCCGTCGCTACCTCGACCTCTGCCTGGGGGACACCGGGGCGATGACCGGTCACGCGCCGAAGGCCGCGGTCGAGGCGATCGTCGAGCAGGTGCGCCGGGGGATCACCTTCATGCTCCCGACGGAGGACTGCCTCTGGGTGGGGGAGGAGCTGGCCCGCCGCTTCGGGCTGCCCTACTGGCAGGTCGCGCTGACCGCCACCGACGCCAACCGCTTCGTCATCAGGCTGGCGCGACAGATGACCAGGCGGCCGAAGATTCTGGTGTACAACTGGTGTTACCACGGCTCGGTCGACGAGACTTTCATCAGTCTCATCGACGGGGTCGCCGGCCCGCGCAGCGGCAACGTCGGCCCGCCGGTCGACCCGGCGGTGACGACGCGCGTCATCGAGTTCAACGACATCCCGGCTCTCGAGAAGGCGCTCGCCCCGGGAGACGTCGCCTGCGTCCTGGCGGAGCCGGCGATGACCAACATCGGCATCGTGCTCCCCGATCCGGGGTACCACGAGGCGCTGCGGGAGATCACCCGGCGCACCGGGACGCTCCTGATCATCGACGAGACGCACACCATCTGCGAAGGGCCGGGCGGCTCCACGCGGGCGCGCGGCCTCGAGCCGGACCTCCTGACGATCGGCAAGCCGATCGCCGGAGGCGTGCCGGCGGCGGTCTACGGGCTGAGCGCCGAGGTGGCGAAGCGGATCGCGCGGGAGAACATCCTGGAGGAGGCCGACACCGGGGGGATCGGCGGCACGCTCGCCGGCAACGCCCTGTCGCTCGCGGCGATGAAGGCGACGCTGCAGTCGGTCCTGACCCAGGCGGCCTACGACCGCACCATCCCGCTCGCGAAGCGCTTCACCGAGGGGGTCGACGTCGTCATCAAGGAGAGACGGCTTCCGTGGCACGTCACGCGGCTCGGCTGCCGGGCCGAGTACTGGTTCCGCCAGTCGCCGCCGCGCAACGGCTCGGAGGCGGCGGCCGCCGTCGACGCCGACCTCGACCGCTACATGCACCTGGCGGCGCTGAACCGCGGGATCTTGATGACGCCCTTCCACAACATGGCGCTGATCGCCCCGGAGACGACCGAAGCGGACATCGACCAGCACACGCGCGTCTTCGCCGAGAGCGTCGACGCCCTGCTCGCCCGCTAGAGGAAGCGCCCGCGCCGTTCCCGGACCGCTCCTAGAACTTGACCCCGAGGCCGATGAACGGGCCCTTGAAGTTGCTCTGGACGTGTCCGAAGTCGTTGCTGTCGGCGTCGAAGTGGTACTGCCGGTAGCCGGTCACGACGCCGAAGGCGTGCAGGAAATACCACTCGAGCTGCAGGCGGGCGTCATAGATCGTGACCGAGTTGCCGGAGAAGCCGACGCCGAGGCCCTGGAGCTCGGCGCGGATGTGGAACCCGGGGAACGGCTTGAGGATGAAGGTGGCGTTGGCGGTCGGGAAGGGGATGGTCTTGTTGAAGTTCGTCACGCCGGAGACCGTCCCGTCCATCTGCATGTCGACCTTGGCCAGGTTGAGACCGATGCCGGCGCCGAACTCGGCCACTTTCAGGTTGACGAAGCTGTAGCGGTACTGTCCCTGGAGCAGCGTCAGGCCGAGCGAGCTGTCGACCGACTCGCCGGACGAGTAGGTCGTGCCGTTGTAGGTGATGTTCTGGGTGAAGCTGTTGCTGCCCGTGCGGGAGGAGTCGGCGTAGTCGAACAGCAGATGGCTCTTCCCCATGCGGAACCAGACGCGCCCCATCTGCGAGGTGTCGCGGTTGTCGAGCCCGAGATCGCTCCGGAAGTCGAACGTGGTCCCGGCGGTGGAGCCGTTGTCGATGGCGGCCTTGCCGTCGAATCCCTGCACCCAGGGGGTCCCTTCGACCCCGGCGTAGTCGCCGAGGGCGAGGGCCGGTGCTGGGTACGCCAGCAGCGCGACAAGCGCCGGCAGGATGAACGCCAGGAGACCTGGACCGGAACGGGGACTGGTGTTTCTTGAATCCATCGGGCCCTCCTCGTTGCCCAGTGCAATCTCGGGTCAACGAGATGAAGTTAATGCCCGGACCGGGCGGGCGCAACCGGTTGGGCCACCGGCAAGTGCTTGACACCTCCACGGGTGGCTCCTAGAATCCGTTTCATGCCGCGCAACCCTCAACGGCCCTCCGATCTGATACACGATTGGAACCTGGAGGGGGCCCCACCCCGGCCCGACCACCCGATCGCCCTGAACGACGAGACGTTGCGCGACGGACTGCAGGGGCCGAGCGTCGTCGATCCACCGATCGAAACGAAGAAGAAAATTTTGCGCGCCATGGATCACCTGGGCATCGACACGGCCGACGTCGGGCTGCCGGGAGCGGGGCCGCGGGCGGTGGCCGACGTGACCGCGCTGTGCCAGGAGATCGCCAGGAGCCGGCTGCGGCTCCGCCCCAACTGCGCGGCGCGCACCGTGGTGCGCGACATCGAGCCGATCGCGCGCATCGCCTCCGCGGTCGGCATCCCGATCGAGGCCTGCCTGTTCATCGGCTCGTCGGCGATCAGGCAGTACACCGAGGGCTGGACGATCGACACGCTCCTCAAGCACACCGAGGAGGCGGTCACCTTCGCGGTGCGCCAGGGGCTGCCGGTCATGTACGTGACCGAGGACACCGCGCGCGCCGATCCCGAGACGATCCGCCGGCTCTACACCACCGCCATCGAGTGCGGGGCGCAGCGGATCTGCGTGACCGACACGGTCGGCCACGCGACGCCCCACGGGGCGGCGGCGCTGATCCGCTTCGTGCGCTCCATCGTCGAGGCGACCGGGACGAAGGTCGGCATCGACTGGCACGGCCACCGCGACCGCGGGCTCGACGTCCCGAACACGCTGGCGGCGATCGTCGCCGGGGCGGGCCGGGTGCACGGCTGTGGCCTCGGGATCGGCGAGCGGGCCGGCAACACGGCGATGGATCTGATCCTGGTCAACCTGAAGCTCCTCGGCTGGATCGATCGCGATCTGACCGGGCTGGGAGAGTACTGCCGGCTGATCTCGGAGGGGTGCAGGGTCCCGATCCCGTTCAACTACCCGGTGCTCGGCCACGACGCCTTCGAGACCGGCACCGGCGTACACGCCGCCGCGGTCATCAAGGCGCTGCACAAGAAGGACGTCTGGCTCGCCGATCGGGTCTACTCGGGCGTGCCGGCCTCGGACTTCGGCTTCGCGCAGAGGATCCGCATCGGTCCGCTGTCGGGCCGCTCGAACGTCGTCTTCTGGCTGGAGCAGCGGGGCATCGAGCCGAAGGAGCCGATCGTCGATCGCATCTTCGAGGCCGCCAAGCGCAGCGACCGCGTCCTCGAGGATCAGGAGATCCGCAGCCTGCTCGAGGGAAACACCCAGACCGCCCCGAAGGAAGCCCGCCGGCGCCGCAGGCGCGGCGCCGCCTAGAGAGGCGGGACCGCGGCGCGCTTCAGACTCTGGTCTCGACGCAAATCCGGTTGCGCCCCTCCTCCTTGGCCCGATAGAGCGCCCGGTCGGCGCGCGCCACGAGCGACTTGATGTCGCGCCCGTGGTCGGGGAAGGAGGCGACGCCGATGCTGATCGTCACCTGGACCGTGAGGTCGTCGAGCGTGAACGCCTCCTGCTCGATGGCCCGGCGTATCCGCTCGGCGGCCTGGTAGGCGCCGACGGCGTCGGTCTCGGACAGGTAGGAGACGAACTCCTCACCGCCGTATCGGGCCGAGACGTCGGCCATGCGGATCGATTCACGGATGAGCCGGCCCACCTCCGTCAGCACGTGGCTGCCCATCTGGTGACCGTGCTTGTCGTTGACCCGCTTGAAGCGGTCGAGATCCATCATCAGGACGGCGAGCGGCAGTCGGTAGCGGGCGCAGCGCTTCAGCTCGTTCTCGAAAGCGAGATAGAGCGACTCCTTGGTCAGGAGGCCGGTGAGCCGGTCGTACGAGATCCGGTGGCGCACCTCCTCGTGGAACCTGGCCTCGATGGCGTCGAGGAGAACGAACTTCAGGACGGTCTCGCCGATCTGGATCTTGTCGCCATCCTTCAGCTCGGCGGTCTCGGAGCGGCGGGAGTTGAGAAAGGTGTGGTTGGTGCTGCCGAGGTCCACGAGCACATAGACCGGCGCGTCCTGTTCTTCGTCCCATTCCAGGTCGATGCGGGCGTGCTCGCGCGACGCCAGATCGTCGAGGAGGCGGATGTCGGACTCCGGGTCGCGGCCCAGGATCGTCCGCGCCCGCTTGAGACGGAAGTCACGCCCAATCTCGGTCCCCTGCAGGACCACGAGGGACGCCTGCCTCTTGCGCAGAGCGCCGCTGTCGAGCTTGTCGCGGTACATGGCGATCGTCTTGTCGAGAGGCTTCTGCGACATCCGGATCCGTTCCGATCCCCCGACTCCCGGCGCTTCCTTGGCCGTTACGTTTTCGCAACCGGGCGCGGGCGATCCAAATCCAATCTAGGTGCGGGGGGCCCGATGTCCAGACCGCCGGGTCCACGGGGGGGCTTGCGCCGCCCGGGCTCCGGATTCAGACTGGGATCCTGCATCGGGGGGAATCACAACGGGGGAGGACTCGATGGCTGTCAGACACCTGTTTGCCGGTTCCATGATTGTCACCGGGCTGGTCCTGGCGCTCGTGCCGGCCGCGGTCCCATGCCGCGCCGACGACGAAAGTGACGACGCGGCCTACGTCACCTTCAGCGACGACCATCCGGCGGGAGAGGCGCGCCCCGACAAGGCGCTCGTCTACGTCGTGCGGCCGACGAAGATCGGCTTCGCGATCAAGAGTTTCTTCCTGTGCGACGATGCGATCCTCGGCATCAACAAGGGGAGCAGCTACTTTTTCGCGCAGGTCGATCCGGGCCGACATCTCTTCTGGTCGAAATCCGAGAACGTCGACGGGCTCGAGCTGAAGGTGGAGGCCGGCAAGACGTACTACATCCAGCAGCAGGTGAAGATGGGCGCCTTCCGGGCCCGCACGAAACTGGAGGTCCTCGACGAGGCCGCGGGCCGCGAGGCCCTGGCCAAGTGCAAGAAGTACGGTGCCATGACCGTCAAGGGCCGGGCCAAGGGGCAGGAGATCGCGCGGGACCACAAGAAGGACGCGCTCGAGGATGTCGAGCGTCGGGCCAAGGAGGCGACACCCGGTCAGTGAAACGCGCCTCCCCGGCCGAGGCGTTGCGCGACAGGGCTCGGAAGGCCTGCTCGACCTCGGTCAGCGCGAAGCGACGCTCGAGGTCGCAGTCGAGCGATACGAGGGCCGGCGAGTCGAAACGCAGCGCCTGACGCAGCCGCATGTAGGCCGCGACGATCTCGGCCTGGTCGGCGCCGCGCGCCAGCTCGAGAACGGCGTGCGGATCGATGAGCGGCGCGGAGCCGCCCAGCCCCGGGGCCATGGCGCTCCGCGCCGGGGTCGTCGCGACCCGCTCGCCGACGGCGCGGAAGGCCTCGGCCGTGCGCGAGCGGGGGTACTCGACAAGGTAGGGCCGGCGCCTCTTGACGCTGCGGACCAGGACGGGGTCGTACGGGATCGCCCCGGCGAAGCGCAGCGGGATGCCGACCAGACGCTCGGCGGCGATCTGCATCGACTCGCCGAGCCGCGCGTCGTCGTGGTCACGCACCTGGTTCAGAACGAGGTTCGGCAGGAAGGCCTCGAGATGGCTCTCGAGAGTCTCCGCCACGAACGCGTCGATACGGCGGATCTCCTCCAGGATCCCGATCTGTCCCCCGGGGCCGGGGCGCGAGCGGTGGCGCATCACCAGGTCGATGATCCCCTGGTGGCCCAGGGTTCGACCGATCTGCTGCAGACGCCGCAGGAACGCCGCCCTCAGGAAGCGGTAGCAGTTCTCGATCGAGGTCGGCTCGGGTTGGATCACGAGAAGCCCGCGGTCGGCGATGGCGAAGAAGTCGAGCGCGCCGAGCGACGTGCCCGCCCCCAGATCCACCACCACGACGTCCGCCGAGACCCCGAGCAGCAGCCGGATCAGGCGTGTCTTCTGAAAGTGCTTCAGGCTCTCGACGTCGAGGCTGTTGCGCGCCCCGCTGATCAGCCGCAGCCGCGGCACCCCGGTGTCGACCGCCGCCGCGTCGAGAGAGGGGAGATCCCGGCGCAGGACGTCGACCAGGCCGGCCGCCGGCGCCTTGAGGCCGAGGAAGGTGTGCAGGTTCGGCGTCCCGAGATCGCCGTCGACCAGGACGACGCGCCGCCCCATCTCGGTGAGATGGATCCCGAGGCTGGCGGCGACGAGGGACTTGCCGGTCCCTCCCTTGCCGCCGCCGACGACCCAGACCTGGGGTCGCGGTGGATGCATTTCAACGCTCTCTGCCTGGTTCATCATCCTCGACGCCTCGGGCTGTTCGGAGCCGACACGGTGTCCGCGCGCCGCCGGGTCCCGGGGCGACACCTCCATCCCGGCCCATGCGACTCTCCGCTCGTGAATGATCAGGTACGACGGAAACAGCGTGCGCGCCACTGGCAGGATCCTGACGTGGGGCGGAAACCTGTCGCCTGTTGCAGTCTCGACGCTACACAAGTGTAACGCTTCGTGTCTTCCCCTCCAGCCTGTCCGGCTCGGGGCCTGAGGTCTCGGCGGTCCCGAGGAGGCGGTGGCTCGCCTCCCCAGTCGATCGGGGAGAACTCGGGGCACGGTGCCGAGCTCCTGGGTCTTGTCAGAGCGGCCGCTTTTGGGGTAGAAGCGCACTCTCACCCGCGATGGAGGATCCCCGATGCCCGGTCAAGCTATGGCTCCGCGCTCCATGAAGCCGTCCGGCCCCGGCCGATGGATCGTGCCGCTCCTCGCCTGGGTCGTGGCCTGCCTCGCCGCCCCGACACCGGCGGCGGCGCAGGTGGGAGGCCCGGCCCCACCGGCCGCCCCGGCGCCGCGCGCCCGCTCGCGCGCCACGGAGCGGGGGGAGCGGCGGCTGTTCCAGCGCTTCGTGGAGGACGCCGCCATCATCCCGGGAGGGTGGCTGGAGGCGCAGTACCGCTACGACAATTTCGACAACGGCAGCGTGCACCGCGTCGGTCCTCTCGTCGCCTTCAAGCTGGTCGACAACATCGAGGCGGGTCTGCGCTTCGGCTTCATCGACTCGCGACCCGACGCAGGCTCGAGCGAGTCGGGGATCTCGGACATCGATCTGTACGCGAAGTACCGGCTGCCCGGAGCGCGCTCCCGATTCGCCGTCGGGACGCTGGTGAAGACGCCGACGGCGGACGACACCCGCGGGCTGGGCACCGGCAAGACCGACCTCGAGCTGTTCGGCGCTTTCCGCGCCGACCTGGAGGCGGTCACCCTGACCGCCAACGCGGGGGTGCGCTTCAACGGCAACCCGGCGCCGCCGCTCCCCTCGATCGAGGACACGGTCTTCGTCGGGGCGGCGGTCCTCCTGCCCGCGAGCCCGCAACTCACCTTCGTCATCGAGGGGACCTACGAGAGCCGGACGATCAAGGGGACCGGCGCCGATGGGCGGCTGACCCTCGGCCTGCAATCGTTCGGCCCCGAGAGGCGCGGCGGGTTCCGCGGCGCCGTGGCCCTCCCGCTGAGTGACGGGGCGCCAAACTACCAGGTCCTGCTGGGCGCTTTCCTCGTCTACTAGCAGGGTGTAGAATTTCCCCGCCGCGACACAAGCCGGTGGGGAGGTCCGCCGATGGTACTCAACCCGCTCCGGGGGCTCCGGATCGGCACCAGGCTCTTCCTGATCGTCCTGGTGATGATGCTCCTCACCCTGACGACCTCGTTCATCGTCTACTCCCACTTCGAGGCGGCGCTCCTCGACCAGGTCCAGGACCAGACCGAGTCGCTGTCGAAGGCGCTGCAGATCAGCGTCCAGCAGTTGACCTCGCAGGGAATGACCGATGATTCCCTCCTGAACGACTACGTGCAGCAGTTGTCGAGCCGTGGCGTGAAGGAGATCTCGATCCTGAGCAACGAGAAGGAGGTGGTCGCCTCCTCCAACCGCGCCAAGATCGGCAAGAAGGTCGGCCCGCCGCGTCTCACGCGTCACGGGCAGGACGTGGTGATCACCGGGACACTCGGGGACGAGGATCTCACCGACTCGCCCGGGCACGTCAACTACAGCCTGGACATCCCGATCATCGTCGATAACGAGAAGCGCGGCTATGTGCGCCTGCATCTACTTCTGGACGACTTCGACGCGCTTATCCACGAGGCGCTGACGCGCCGGCTCCTGTCGACCGCGGCGGTTTTTCTCAT
>DASTNM010000286.1:0-4348 GCA_035762745.1 Candidatus Polarisedimenticolia bacterium | reverse complement strand
TTGTTCAACACCATCGTGATCGCCGACGTCAACGTCGTCTTCCCGTGATCCACGTGCCCGATCGTCCCCACGTTCACGTGTGGCTTCGTCCTCTGGAACTTCTCCTTGGACATCTCGATCCTCCCGAAGTCTCAGGCCGCGGTGTCGGGCCTCGTCACGGCTTGGCCAGACCCTGGATGCGGGCGATGACCCCTTCGCTGACGCTGCGCGGCGCTTCCTCGTAGTGCGAGAAGTGCATCGAGTAGTTGGCGCGCCCCTGCGTCATCGAGCGCAGGTCGGTGGCGTACCCGAACATCTCGGCGAGCGGCACCTTGGCGGTGATCACCTGTGTTCCCGCCCGCGGCTCCATGCGCTCCACCTTGCCACGGCGCGCATTGAGGTTGCCGATGACGTCTCCCATGTACTGCTCCGGCACCACGACCTCGATCGACATGATCGGCTCGAGCAGGACGGGCCGCGCCTTGGAGACCGCCTCCTTGAACCCCATCGAGCCGGCGATCTTGAACGCCATCTCCGAGGAGTCGACGTCGTGGTAGGAGCCGTCGTACAGCGTGACGCGCACGTCCCGCACTTCGTAGCCGGCCAGCGGACCCGACTGCATGGCGCCCTGGATCCCCTCCTGGATCGGCTTGATGAACTCTCGCGGGATCGAGCCGCCGACGATGTCGTTGACGAACTCGAAGCCGCTGCCGGGGGGCAGGGGCGATACCTCGAGCTTGCAGTGGCCGTACTGCCCGCGGCCGCCGGTCTGCTTGATGTACTTCCCCTCCGCCTTGGCCGTCTGCCGGATGGTCTCCTTGTAGGCCACCTGCGGCTTGCCGACGTTCACCCCGACGCCGAACTCGCGCACGAGACGATCGGTGATGATCTCGAGGTGCAGCTCGCCCATGCCCGAGATGATCGTCTGCGCGGTCTCCGGGTCGGTGTACATCTTGAAGGTCGGGTCCTCCTGGGCCAGCTTGGCCAGCGACGACCCCAGCTTCTCCTGGTCGGCCTTGGTCTTGGGCTCGATCGCCAGCTTGATGACCGGCTCCGGGAAATCCATCGGCTCGAGCACGATCGGCTGCTTCTCGTCGCACACCGTGTCGCCCGTGTGGGCGTTCTTGAGCCCGACCACCGCGGCGATGTCTCCGGCCCAGACCTCTTTGATCTCCTCGCGCTTGTTGGCGTGCATCTGGAGGAGGCGCCCGATCCGCTCGCGGTTCCCGGTGGTGGCGTTCAGCGTGTGATCGCCCGAGAGCAGGCGGCCCGAGTAGACCCTGACGAACGAAAGCTGGCCGACGAACGGGTCGGTCATGATCTTGAACACCAGGGCCGAGAACGGCTCGCTATCGGAGGTACGGCGCACCACCTCGGTCTTGCCGTCCGGCAGGGTGCCGTCGATCGGCGGCACATCGAGCGGCGAGGGAAGGTAGGCCACGATGGCGTCCAGGAGCTGTTGCACTCCCTTGTTCTTGAAGGCCGCCCCGCACAGGACCGGCGTGAAGTGGAGCGCGATCGTCCCCTTGCGAAGCGCCTGGCGGATCTCCTCCGGCGCCAGGGCCTTTCCCTCGAGGTATTTGTGCAGCAGCTCGTCGGAGCTCTCGCACGCCGCCTCGACGACACGCTCGCGGGCGTGGTGCACTTCCTCCTTCATCTCGGCCGGCACGTCGAGGACCTCGAAGGAGGATCCCTGATCGTCCTCGTTGAAGCGGATCGCCTTCATCTCGACCAGGTCGATGAGGCCGACGAAGTTCTCCTCGCGCCCCCAGGGGATCTGGATCGGCACCGGGCGTGCGTTGAGGCGTGTCTTCATCATGCGCACGCAGCGATCGAAGTCGGCACCCTGCCGGTCCATCTTGTTGACGAAGGCGATGCGCGGGACCTTGTACTTGTCGGCCTGGCGCCAGACCGTCTCCGACTGCGGCTCGACGCCGCCGACGGAGCAGAAGACCCCGACCGCGCCGTCCAGGACGCGGAGCGAGCGCTCGACCTCCGCCGTGAAGTCGACGTGGCCCGGCGTGTCGATGATGTTGACCCGGTGATCGTGCCAGAAGCAGGTGGTCGCGGCGGAGGTGATGGTGATGCCGCGCTCCTGCTCCTGCACCATCCAGTCCATCGTCGCCGTGCCGTCGTGGACCTCTCCCAGCTTGTAGATCTTCCCCGTGTAGAACAGGATGCGCTCCGTCGTCGTCGTCTTGCCCGCGTCGATGTGGGCGACGATGCCGATGTTGCGGTAGCGATCGAGGGGATGAGGTCGTGGCATCAGCGTTCCCGGTCCGTCACCAGCGGTAATGGGCAAAGGCCTTGTTGGCCTCGGCCATCTTGTGCGTGTCTTCCTTCTTCTTCACGGCGCCGCCGCGGTTGTTGGCCGCGTCCAGCACCTCGTTCGCCAGCTTGCCCAGCATCTGCTTCTCGGAGGCGCGCTGGCCGGCGTAGGAGATGATCCAGCGGATCGCCAGCGACTGCCGGCGCGCCGGGTTCACCTCGACCGGCACCTGGTACGTGGCGCCGCCGACCCGGCGCGACTTCACCTCGAGAAGCGGCTTGACGTTGTCCACCGCCTTCTTGAGGATCTTGATCGGATCGTCCTTGGTCTTCTCGCGCACCACGTCCATCGCCCCGTAGAAGATCCACTCCGCCACCGATTTCTTGCCCTCGCCCATGATGCAGTTGACGAACTTGGTGGCGAGCGGCGACGCGTAGATCGGGTCGGCGGCCGTCTCTCTCTTGGCGACCATCGCCTTGCGCGGCATCGTCGTGCCTCTCCCCGCGGGCGGCCCGTGGGGCCCCCGCCTCGAACACGCGGGGCGGACATCCTGCCGTCCGCCCCGTCGAGCGCCTTCTCTCGCGCTCAGGATTTCTGTCGCTTGGCTCCGTACTTGGAACGACTCTGCTTGCGACCCTCGACACCCATCGAGTCGAGCGTGCCGCGGACCACGTGGTAGCGAACTCCCGGCAGGTCCTTCACGCGGCCGCCGCGGATCAGCACGATGGAGTGCTCCTGAAGGTTGTGACCGACGCCCGGGATGTACGTCGTCACCTCGATGCCGTTGGTCAGCCGGACGCGCGCCACCTTCCGGAGCGCCGAGTTCGGCTTCTTGGGCGTCGAGGTGAAGACGCGCACGCAGACGCCCCTCTTCTGGGGGCTGGAGGTGAGGGCCGGGCTCTTGGTGCGTCCCTTGATCCGCTCACGTCCCCATCGTACGAGCTGGCTGACCGTCGGCATCCGTCGTCCCTGAGTGTTCGTTACGCGGCCCGGGGCGTCCGGGCCGAAACAGCCCCCCGGCCTCCGGGTGGCTGCCCGGCGCCCTCTGGCGTCCAGGTTGTGCCTGAGACCGCCGGATGCTAACAGAGCCGTCCGGAGGTGTCAAGGCCTTTGGCTGCAAAACTTACGACTGAGAGGCCCCCTCAGGGCTCAGGCGACCCCCTTGTCCTGCCTGGCCGAGATGATCTCCTCCACCGTCCGGTGGTCGATCGCCTCATCCAGGCTCGGCGTCTCGATCCCCTCGGGGAGCACCTCCTCCACCGGCGGCGGACCGTCGGGGGCGATCTGCAGTCGACGGTAGATCTCCAGGCCGGTGCCCGCCGGGATCAGCCGACCCATGATGACGTTCTCCTTGAGGCCGCGCAGGTAATCGATCTTGCCCCCGATCGCGGCCTCGGTGAGAACACGCGTCGTCTCCTGGAACGAGGCCGCGGAGATGAACGAGTCGGTCGACAGGGAGGCCTTGGTGATCCCGAGCAGCAGCGGGCGCCCGGTGGCCGGCTGGTTGCCCTCGGCCAGCACCCGGTCGTTCTCGGCCTGGAAGCGGAACTTATCCACCTGCTCCTCGAGGATGAACTCGGTGTCACCCACCTCCTCGACCTTCACCCAGCGCATCATCTGACGGACGATCGTCTCGATGTGCTTGTCGTTGATGTTGACCCCCTGCAGGCGGTAGACCTCCTGGATCTCGTTGACCAGGTACTGCTGCAGGTCCTCCTTCCCCTTGACGCGCAGGATGTCGTGCGGATCGCGCGGGCCGTCGATGAGCGGCTCGCCGGCGCGCACGCGCTCACCCTCCTGGATGTTGATGTGCGTCCCCTTGGGAACCTCGTACTCGCGCGTCTCGCCGGTCTCGTCGTCCGTCACCAGGATCTGTCGCTTGCCCTTGACGACCTCCCCGTAACGCACGACGCCGTCGATCTCGCTGATGACGGCCGGCTCCTTCGGGCGGCGCGCCTCGAACAGCTCGACCACGCGCGGCAGACCGCCGGTGATGTCCTTCGTCTTGGTCGTCTCGCGCGGCATCTTGGCGAGGATGTCCCCCTGGTGAATCTTCTGGCCATCCTCCACCATAAGGATCGCTCCCACGGGCAGGGGCTT
>DASTNM010000285.1:0-4567 GCA_035762745.1 Candidatus Polarisedimenticolia bacterium | reverse complement strand
GACACGTGCCGCCGGCCGGAGGCTCCGGCCCGCACCGGCATTTTAGTCGAAAACGGTCCCTGCCGGAAGCGCCGCGTCGGTCGTGCCTCGACCGTGGCGGTCTTCAGGGCGCGCTGCGATGGCCTTCAGCCTTCGTCGCGTTGCCCGGCGCCGAAGCCGGCGGCGATCTCCTTGATGCGTCCCATCTGGCGCTCACGCCGGCAGCGGGTCGCCAGCACGATCGCCCGCAGCTGCTGGTAGGCCGTCTCGAGGTCATCGTTGACGACGACGAAGTCGTACATCGGCGCCCTCTCCACCTCGCCGTGCGCCAGCCCGAGACGGCGCGCCAGCGCCTCCGGCCCCTCGGTGCCGCGCCCGGCCAGGCGCTGCCTGAGCGCCTCCTGGCTGGGGGGCATGATGAAGACCAGGACCGCGTCCGGTATCAGCCGGCGAATATTCTCCGCACCCTGCGTATCGATGTCGAGCAGCATGTCGCGTCCCTGCGCCGTCGCCTCCTTGACCGCAACGCCGGAGGTGCCGTAGATCTGCCCGTCGACCTGCGCCCACTCGACGAACTCCCCCTTGCGCCGCCGCTTCTCGAACTCCTTGCGGTCGATGAAGTGGTAATCGACTCCCTCACGCTCTCCCTCGCGCGGCGAGCGGGTCGTGAACGAGACCGAAAAGTCGATCCCCTGCAGGTCCGCGAGCAGCCGCCGGCACAGCGTCGTCTTGCCGGCCCCCGAGGGAGCCGAGACGACGAAGACGTTCCCGCGCGCCCGTCGTGTCGTTCCGCGGGCGATGGCGTCTCCTCCCCGTCGGCTGGTCATCCCGCCCGGCCTCCCTTGCCGGCCATGGCTCCGGCTCACTCCAGGTTCTGGATCTGCTCGCGCATCTTCTCGATCTCCGACTTGATGCGCAGCGCCGCCTGGCAGATGGGCAGCGCCTCGGCCTTCGACGAGATGGTGTTCGCCTCCCGGTTCATCTCCTGCATGATGAAATCGAGGGTCTTGCCGATCGGACCTTCGGGCCGCTCGAGCGCCCCGCGGGCCTGCTCCAGGTAGCCCTTGAGCCGCACCAGCTCCTCGGTCGTGTCGACGCGGTCGGCCATCAGCGCCACCTCCTGCGCCAGGCGCACATCGTCGAGCCCGCGCTCCTGCACCAGCGCCGCGATTCTGTCGCGCAGGCGCCGGGCGTACGCCTCGGGGAGACCTTGCGACTCGCGCTCGATCAACCCGACCGCCTCCTCGACCAGTCGCAGGCGCGTCGCAAGATCGGCCGCGAGGCGGGCGCCCTCCTCGGTCCGCATGCTGTCGAAGGCTCCCAGCGCCTGGTCGAGCGCCAGCCACAGCAGGCTCGAGGCGACGCCGTCCGGATCCCGCTCTTCCGCCTGAATCGTCAGCGCCCCGGGAATCGCCACCAGCGCGTCGAGGCCGATCGATCCACGCAGTCGAAACTCCTTCTTGAGGGCGGCCGCCGCCTCGAGGTAGCCGGCGATGAAGGGGCGATTCACCTCGACGCGGCAGACCGGCGGCCGGCGCGATGCGAGGCTGACCGACAGGTCGATCCGCCCGCGCCCGCTCACCTCCTGCACCCGCGCCCGCAGGGCCGCCTCGACGGTCCCCATCTCGGGCGGCAGCTTCAACTTCAGGTCGAGGAAGCGATGGTTCACTCCCTTCAACTCGACCTCGAGGCGCACCCCGTCCCTCTCGGCCGTGCCGCGGCCGAACCCGGTCATGCTCTTGACCCGTACCGCACCACTCATCACGCCACCCGAGCCCCGCGCGCGGCGCCGATCATATCCCAGGCCGCCGCCGCGGCCCGCCCGATCGCCCCCGGTCGGCCGAGCCGCGCCCGCACGCCCGCCAGTCCCCGGCGCATCGACTCCGCCGCCGCCGGATCGGTCAGGATGCGCCGCAACTCCCTGGCGATCGCAGCGCCCCGGCAATCACCCTGCACCAGCTCAGGGACCAGGCGCTCCCCCGCGATCAGGTTCGCCATGCCGACGTGCGGCACGTCCGACGCGAGTCTCGCCAGCGCGTAGGTCAGCGGGTTCATCCGGTAGACGATCACCATCGGCACGCCGAGAAGCGCCGTCTCCAGCGTGGCGGTCCCCGACGCCACGATCGCCGCATCCGCGGCGCCCACCGCGTCATAACTGCCATCCACCACCAGGACCGGCCGGATGAGGGTGGGGTCGTCCGCCGCCAGATCACGGACGATCCGCTCCACCTCTTCGCGACCGAGCGTGGGCGCCACCGGGAGGACGAACTGCAGATCGCGGAACTCCCGCTTGAGGATACCGGCCGCCGCCAGCATCGGCGGCAGGTGCGCGCGCAGCTCGTTGTGACGGCTCCCCGGCAGGAGGGCCACGGTGGTCCGACGCGGGTCGAGCCCGAGCGGCGCGAGGGTCTGCCGGCGGTCCCGCTCCGGACGAACCAGGTCGAGGAGCGGATGCCCCACGAACTCGACCGGCACCCCGGCGCGGCGGTAGATCTCCTCCTCGAAAGGCAGGATGACCAGCATCCGGTCGACCACCCCGGCGATCTGCCGCACCCTCCCCTTGCGCCAGGCCCAGATCTGCGGGCTGACGAAATAAAGGACCGGGACGCCGGCCTTTTTCGCCCGCCTTGCCAGCCTTAGGTTGAAATCGGGGTAGTCGATCAGTAGAACCAGGTCGGGGCGGCCGTGCGGCCGCTCAAGGGCCCTGCAGGCCTCCCGGTAGGCCCGCCAGATGACCCGCAGGCTGCCGAGAACCTCCAGGAGCCCGGTCACCCCCATGACCCCCGCATCGCCGAGCGGAGCCAGGCCGGCGGCCCGCATCGCCGGCCCACCGATGCCCAGGAAACGAGGCGGCCCGGCGTAACCGGCCGGGAGAGCGCCGGCGGCCCCCATGGCCCGCATCAGAAGGCCGCCGTACAGGTCCCCGGATGCCTCCCCGGCGACGATCAGGACGCTTGCCGAGGCGCCCGTCGTGCTCACCATCCGCCCGTACGTGCCAGCCGTTCGGCCTCCGCCGTCAGGCCCTCGAGGGTCTCCTCCAGCCGCCGGCGCATCAGGTCCATCTCATCGCGGCTCGCCCCGGGGGGCACCACGATCGGCTCACCGTAGACGAAGACCCCGCGCGAGAACGGGCAGGGGATCTGAAAGGCATCCCACGAGCGCAGAGTTTTTTTTTAGAGGCGCCGAACGCCACCGGCACGATCGGCGCCCTGCCAAGCCGCGCCGCCTCGATCACCCCGACCTGCACCCGGTGCCGCGGTCCCCGCGGGCCGTCCGTCGCGAACGCCCCATCGCGCCCTTCGCGCAGATGGCGAATCATCTCCTTCAGCCCCGCCACCCCCCCTCGACCCGTCGACCCGCGGACCATCAGGTGCCCGAACCGCTCGAGCGTGCGCGACAGGTATTCGCCGTCCCGGTGCCGGCTGCTCAGGACGGCCAGCCGCCTCCCGTGCCCCCGCCCCAGGTAGGAGTGGGTCATCATCAGGAGCTGGTCGTGGAAGAAGGCGTGCACGTAGGGCTGTCCGGCACGATGCAACCGCTCGACGACCCCCTCGTTGATCCACCGCCAACGCATCACGCAACGCAGCGTGCGGATGAGGGCTGCGGCGAGACGGGGCAGAATCCAGAGAGAGACTCGGTCCTTCATCGGCATCGCCCTCGCGCCGTCCGGTGGGGGCTTCCCGTCGCGGCCGCATTATAGCAGCGCTTCCCGTTCCTGCCAGATGTCGCAAACGCCCCGCCCCCGGCGGACCGGGCGGGCCTGAGGAGATCACATCCAGCGATCCGGACGGCCTGACTGAATGCTAGAATCGGCCTGCTTCAAGGCGCCCCGACCAGCGCACCACATACTGAGACAGCCGGTAACGCCCGAAACGGAGGACTCCCGGGTCCTTGGGAAACAAGACGATCGTTCATCTCACCGGCATGTTCAGCCGGAAGTACGGGGCGTTCGAGCACTACCTGCTCAATGTCGCGCGTGTCTGCAAGGACAGAGGGTATCGGACCGTCCTGCAATACGAGTCGACTCCCACGAGCGCCGCCTACCTGAGCGAGCTGGAGGGCCTCGACGCCGGCGTCGTCGGCATGGCGACCCACACCCATGCGCTTCAGGGGGTGCGCTGCGTGGCGGCCATGCTCCGAGCCACCCGGCCGGAGATCGTCCACACCCACTTCGTCAGCGGCTATGTTCTCCTGGCCGTCCCGTTCATCGCGCGCTGGCTGGGGGTGCGCAAGGTCATCGCGGGCGGCTACAGCGTGCCGACGCTGCGGCCATTTTCCGTCAGACGGTTCGCCTTGAACCGGTACGATCACGTTCTGGTCGACGCACAGGCGATTACCGATCGGCTGATCGGCGCCGGTGTCAAGCCTGGAGTCGTCTCGACGCACTACCTCGGGCTCTTTGGCCGCCGGGAGACATCTCAGACCGTCCGGGCCCACCTGCGCCGGGAGTTCGGCATCCCCGACGAGGCGCTGGTTCTCGGCTGTCTGGCCTTCGACAATCCAATCAAGGGCCTCGACGTCCTGTTGTATGCCCTGTCCCAGGTCGTCCGCGTCCGCCCCGATGTCCACCTGATCGTCGTGGGAGTCG
>DASTNM010000284.1:0-4562 GCA_035762745.1 Candidatus Polarisedimenticolia bacterium | reverse complement strand
AGAGCCGCTTCATGGCTACCGAAGCGGCTCTGTTCTCGGAGTGAGTTGTGTAGGTTCTGTGTTACGTAGCTCAGCCCTCACGGGCTGGTAGTTGAAGGGCTCCTCCTAGACCGCCTTGCCGGCCTGCGACTGTGTGTTGTTCCAGGCCCCCATGATCAGAAATGTCTTGGCGGTCTCCACCTCGACCCAGCGGTGATAGACCTTCCGGCGGGTCGGGTCAATCTGGTATGAAACGTTACCGAAGTTGAAGTCAATCATGCCGTTTTGTCTGCTTGCCGCCTTCTTCCCGCCGCGAGCCTTTTTTTTCATTCGACCGGTCCTCCCGAGATTGACTCAACCATTTGCAAGACTCCTGCCATGTGTCGAGTCGCTGCTCCGGCAAGCTGGGTGAGTATCGGCTGTAACGCTTGCATATTATTGTGAGTAAATATCTTACATCATTTCTGGCTTATGCTGGCTCCGGTGCACAGTATCGTCCGCGGGGCACACCTGGTTCTAAAGCTGTCACTCTGGCGCAGTTTTACGTTGACGGCGGTGCGTCAAACTGACAGACTTAGCTCGGCGCCGTGCGCCCACCGGAGGTGCGATGCTCCCCGAAGGAAAGCAGGTCCTGCTGGTCGAACGGCCGGAACAGAGGGAGGAGATCGAGTCGGCGCTGCGTGCGCTGGGGCTGCAGGTCAACGCAGTCGGTGACGGGGCGGCAGCGCTCGACCTGGCGTCGCGTGAGGAGTTCGACATGGCCCTTGTGGGTGGCGTGCCCGGTGATGGTGGTTCTGGAGGGATCGTCGCGCGGCTGCGCGCCGGCACGTCGATCCCGTCGATCCTCGTGTTGGCCACCCAGGGTGAGGCGCGCGAGGCGATCCGGACTCTCGGGCAGGGGGCCGATGATTACCTGCTGAAGCCCCTGGACACCACGGAGGTGCAGACCCGGATCGGTCGAATTCTTGCGGCGCAGGATCAGGACGACCGCGTTCTCCATCTACAGAAAGAATTGACGCGCAAGTACCTGCTCGGGAATCTGGTCAGCCGCTCTGAGGGAATGAAAAGGGTGCGGGATCAGATCCTGCAGGTCGCCGGAGCGCGCAGCACGGTGCTGATCCTTGGCGAGAGCGGCGTCGGCAAAGAGCTGGTCGCCAAGGCGATCCATTACAACTCTCCACGGCGTGACGCCCCCTTCATCGCGATCAACTGTGCCGCCATTCCCGCAAATCTGATCGAAAGCGAGCTGTTCGGCCATGAACGGGGGGCGTTCACCGGGGCGTTCGGACGGCAGAAGGGAAAGTTCGAGCTGGCCCACGGCGGCACGATCTTCCTGGACGAGATCGGCGAGATGGACCAGGCGACGCAGGCCAAGGTCTTGCGCGTGCTGGAAGAGCGCGAGTTCATGCGCGTGGGCGGGGCACGCGAGATTCGCGTCAATGTTCGCGTGCTGGCCGCCACCAACAACGACCTGGAGGCCATGATCGCGCGGCGCCGATTCCGCGAGGATCTCTACTTTCGGCTCAAGGTGATCTCCATCGGCGTTCCGCCTCTCCGCGAACGTGTGCAGGACATCCCCGATCTGGCGCGACTGTTTCTCGGGCAAGTCTGCAGGGACAACGGGCTGCCGCCCAAGAAGCTCACGGCTAAAGCGATCCGGGCGCTGCAGCGCCACGCCTGGCCAGGCAATGTCCGCGAGCTCAAGAACGTCCTGGAGAGCACCGCCATCACCCGCCCGGAAGAGCGGATCCGGTCGTTCGACCTGCCGGCCGCGGTGCGGCATGAGGATCCCGCCGGTCCGGAGCGTCTCCGTCTGCGAGCCGGGGCGACCCTGCGGGAGATGGAGCGCGATATCATTCGTCGTACTCTCAGGCGTCACGCGGGGAATCGAACACACGCGGCGCGCTCCCTGCACATCGGGGTCCGGACCCTGCAGCGCAAGATCAAGGCGTACCGTATCCGCGTCCCATCCGTCCCCGGCCGCCGCCCGGCCTCCCGTCAGAGGTCGACGGAGACCCCAAGCCCGGCCTCATCGAGGGACGGCAGGATGTAGCCGTTCTCGATCCGAACACCGCCCCGCGCTACGTCGTCCAGAAGGTCGAGGTGCCCGTCGAGGTCGGCCCGCGTCACGCTCGGGGCGGCCAGGGCGCAGTGCAGGGCGGCGGCAATGCCGATGCGCGACTCGTCCATGCACCCGAGCATGGCGTCGACGCCGGCCGCCGCGGTGATCGCCGCGATCGCCAGCGTCTCCGCGACGCCACCGGACTTCATCAGCTTGAGGTTCACCAGGTCGGCGGCGCGGGCCGCGACCAGGGCTGCGGCGTCGGCCCGGGTCAGCAGCGATTCGTCGGCCATAATCGGTACGGCGCTCCGGCGCGACAGCCTGGCCAGCGCCGCGAGGTCGGGCGCTGGAGTCGGCTGCTCGAGGAGCTCGATGAGCCCTGGCTCCAGGGCGTCGAGGAAGTGCCGCGCCTCATCCTCGGAGTATCCCTGGTTGCCGTCGGCGCGCAGGACGACGCCCGCTCCGAGGGCCCGGCGCAGAGTCCGAAGCAACCGGAGGTCGGCCTCCCAGTCCTCTCCTATCTTGACTTTGAGGATCCGGAAGCCGGCGGCGACGTGGCGGCGCGCTTTCTCGATGCTCTCGTCGACACCGGCGATGCCGAGAGTGATGCTGGTCGGCAGCCGGTCTCGCTTCAGACCGAGGAGGCGGGCCAGCGGCACGCCTGCTCGCTGCGCCGACAGGTCGTGCAGAGCGATGTCGACCGCGGCGCGCGCCGCCGGTTGCGCCGGAGCGGCCGCGGCGACGCGTTCGATCACCGCCCGATGCTCCGCCGCGTCCGACCCCCGCAGGAGCGGGATCAGGACGTCGCGCAGCGCCCGCAAGGCATCGGCCGATGTCTCCCCGGTGACCTCTTCCGCCGGGGCGGCGCAGCCGAACCCCGTACGGCCGTCGGAAGTGTTCACCTTGAGGATGATGTTCTCGGCGCTGATGAAGGTGGCCCCGGCGATGCGATAGCCCTCGGCCAGGCGGAAGGTCAGCGGGACAGCCTCGGCCGAGATGACGCGGATCATCCGGGAACGCGGGGAAAACGGCGGCGGATCTCGTTCAGGACGGGCGTCACGCCGTCCAAAAGAGGATCACAGCAGGGAATCCCGTGCCTTTCTCCGTAGGCCTGCGCGTGGCGGCGGACCTCGGTGGGGCTCAGTCCCTCGTGATTGAGCGTGATGGCCACGACCGGGCTGCCGGACAGCAGGTCGATGATCGCCATCTCCTTCTCCACTCCGGCCAGCGGAAAGTCGGGGAAGCCGTCGTAGTGCCGGCGTCCCGGAGCATGCTGCAGCACGATGGCGTCCGGGCGTGCTCCGGCCAGAATCTCGAATCCTCCCGGGTAGGCCGGGTTGCTCAGTGATCCCTGCCCCTCGATCACGATGACGTCCGGATGCTCCTCACGGAAGGCGCGGCAGACCTGGTGCTCGATCTCGCCCGAGACGAAGTCATTGATCAGGCTGTCCAGAATGACGCCGTAGCGCACACCCTGCATCCAGGCGGTCTGCCCCGTGCCGATGAGGACCGCGCGCGCCCGCGTGGCGTTGAAGGCCTGGACCAGGCGCACGGCGGTGGTCCGCTTGCCGACCGCCGAGTCCGTCCCCAGGACGGCGACGCGCACCGAGGTGACCTCGCGGATCGCCCCGGTGAAGGCATGCATCAACGTCCGCGGCGGAGTACGGCGCACGTCCCGGATGATGGCGCCGCTGCCTCGCGCCAGCGTCGCGAACTCGGGGTCATCCCCGAGCAGCTCGTGCAGCCCCGAGTCCACGTTGATTCCGGCCCGCAGCGCCTGGCGCACCATGGGGCGGCAGTCGGACGGCAGCACGCCGCCGTGGGTCGCGACCCCGACCACGAGATAGTCCGGCCTCCCCTGCGCCAGCGCCGCATTCAGGTCCCTGACCACGGGGATACCGACCGGCGTCCCGTCGAGGATTTCACCGGCGTCGCGGCCGGCGCAGCGGCTGTCGATGACCGCCAGGACACGATAACGATCCGTATGGCGCACGAGCCCGTGGGCGGTCTTGCCGTCCGAGGAGCCGAAGTTCCCCTCACACAGGACGACGGCCGTGCCGTCGCTGGCACGGTCGCTCATGCCTCGTTCCTCACCATGAGATCGCACGCTCCGGAGCGATGATCACACGCCGCCCGGAGCTGGTGTAGGCGTCGCCACCCAGGTGGTGCAGCGTGCGGGCGCGCTCGTCGTCGGTGTTCCAGGTTTCGTCGAACAGCCCCGACTCGGCCAGGGCCAGGACCACCTCGGCGAGGAAGAGGATCTGGTCGCCCACCGGCCGGGCGTCCCGGACGACGCATTCGAGATGACCGATGCAGTCCGAAAGGAGCGGGGCACGCACCTTGCCCGCCGGCTCCAGGCGCAACCCGGTCTCGCGCTCCTTGCGCACGTCGCGCCCCGAGACCTGCCCGCAAAAGTGCGTTTCGGAAGCCAGGCGGCGCGGCGGGACGTTGACCACGAACTCACCACGGTCCTCGAGGTTGCGGCGGGTCACGCTGCCGGACCCGAGACTGAGCGCCAGTG
>DASTNM010000283.1:0-5604 GCA_035762745.1 Candidatus Polarisedimenticolia bacterium | reverse complement strand
AAGCGCCGTCAGGAGAGCCTCGGCCTCGGTCCCCCGGACACACAGACTGAGGTGCCCGGGTATCCTGTGCGCCGGGTGACCGGTGAACACGGCGCCTGCGAGCCGCTCCTGCAGGAGAAGGCGCAGGCGGGCGGCGCGGGCCGACGATCTGAGGGCGCGGCCCGCCCTCTCCTCCACCGCCAGCCTGGCGGCCGCGCCGAAGCCCACGATTGCAGCGAGCGGTTCCGTGCCCGCCCTCAGACCTCCCTCCTGGCCCCCTCCCTCGACGAGGGGCGCCAGCCGCAGCCCCCGGCGGACCCGCAGAGCGCCGACCCCCTGCGGACCATAGAAGAGGTGCGGTGTCACCGTGACGAGATCGGGCCCCTCGTCCCCAGACGGCCACGGAATCACGCCGGCGGTCAGCGTTGCATCGCAGTGCACCGGGACACCACGGTCGCGGGCCACACGGCAGATCTCCGCCAGCGGTTGCAGTGTCCCTATCTCGCCGCTGGCGTGCGCCACGCTGATCAGGATCGTGTCGGGAGCGATGACCCGAGCCACGTCGTCCGGATCGATCGACCCTCGTCCGTCGACCGGCAGCCGCGAGACCCGGCAGCCGCGCTTCTCGAGCGTGCGCAGGGGGTGCAGGACCGAGATGTGCTCGGTGGACGCCGCAGCCAGATGCAGGGATCGTCCGCCTGCCGCCTGGACGAGCCCCTTCAACGCGAGATTGTTCGCCTCCGTGGCCGACCCGGTGAAGACGATCTCCTCGGCCGCCGCCCCCCCGAGCGCGGCGACGTCGGCGCGCGCCCGCTCGACCGCCTCCCGCGCGGCGGCGCCACGGCCATGGGGGCCGGATGGATTCCCGAATCGTTCCCCCAGGTACGGAAGCATCGCCGTCAGGACCCCTGGGGCGACGGGGGTGGTGGAGGCGTGATCCAGGAAGATGCGTTGCATCGGGGTTCGGGCTGCGCGATTAGAACGCCGGGTCGCGCGGCTGAAGCGTCGGCCGGCAGGCGTTGAGCCGGCCGATCCGGCGCCGGAGACCGTCCCGGTCGCGGATCATCCGCTTTGTCAGGATCCGCAGCCGGCCAAGTGACGAGCGCAGTCGGAGGCGATCCCGGACCAGTCCTCTCCGGCTGGAGCGGCACTCCGCCAGCAGCGCATCGAGGGCGGTCAGGCGTTCCGGGGTGAAGAGGATCCCCTGGCGCCGGGCTTTGAAACGCAGGATCGACACGACGTTCTCCCTCTCGCCGGATGGAAAGAGTGTACGACCACGGGCGGCGGAGTCAAGAGGCGAAGTCCGTTTAACCCCCGTTTCACCTTGACTTTGGGGAAGGGTCGCGGTACTTAGGGTCAGATTTCGTTCCCGGAGCGTCAGGCTCGATTCCTCGTCGTCCCCCGCCCCATGAGGAGGGCGCTGTCCATGCGAGGGGCAACCCGGTTCACCCTGATCGCCGCTGCCTCCGCCTGTCTGCTGGCGGGCCCGGCGCTCGGGCCGCCCCTACCTCGCGCCACGCGGTCCCCGCTGCGGGCCCCGACCATCGAACCGACCCTGCCGGTGGTTCTCGACCTGCGCCCGGGTGTGGTGCTCGAGGCGGGAAAGGGAGGCCGCTCGACGCTTCAAGCCGCGGTGACGACCGGCCAAGAGGTGCGCGATCTGACCCTGCGGCTGGTTCTTCCGGACGGGGTGGCCGCTGAGGATGAGGCCTCGCGGCCCGAGGTACTGCCCGCTCCGACCCGAGGCGGAGGCCGGATCTACCTCCTGCCCTTGATCGCGACCCGTCAAGGCTCGTTCCCGATCCGGATGGAGGCCGAGTTCACCCTCGACGACGGGCGCGTCTTTCAGACCACGCAGGGCACCACCCTGAACGTCGGTGTTCGCGAGGAGCCGGGGCGGCGGAACGCCGGCGCGATCGAATACCGGGGGGTGCCTCTCGAGGAACTCTCCCGATGAGGCGTGGTGGGGGCTTCCTGGTTCTCGCTTTAGCCTTCGGCGCCGCGGTTCCCGCCTTCGCCGATTTCAATGTCAGTGGGCGTTTCCTGTACGTCGACAGGGAATTCGACGCCACGGGCTTCACCGGGGCCGAGCCGCAGCGCGCGGTCCGCTTCGCGGACGTCCAGGTGATCGACGGCTCGAAGATCATCGGCGCCGGCACCACCGACGCCTCCGGCAGCTTCCTGTTCCGCGTTACGGACACGCGCACCCGGGATCTCTACGTGCGCTGCGTGGCGCGCCGCCAGACGACTCTCACCGCTCCCGTCGAGGTGCGCTCGGGAAACCAGTCGGGCGACCTCTGGGCCATCCGCAGCCAGAGCTTCCTCGGCCATTCTCCCAATCAGGACCTCTTCATCGGCTCCCTCGTGGCGGTTCCCGGGAGCGGCGGCGAGGCGTTCAACCTCCTCGATGTGGCGACTCTGGGTGGTGATTACCTGCAGGCGGTCAGGGGGTCCGGGTCGGCTCCTCTGCTGCTCGTCATCTTCAACGCCGCAAACCCGAATCTCTCCAGCTTCAGCCCCACCAGCAACACGATCACCCAGGCCAACAACGCGGGCTACGACGACACCGTCCTCTTGCACGAGATGGGCCACTACATCATCAACAATTTCTCACGCGAGGACAGCCCGGGAGGGACGCACCACCTCAGCGACTGCAACCAGAACCTGATGCTCGCCTTCGACGAGGGGCACTCCACGGCCTGGGGCTGCGGCGTACGCCGCTACTTCAACCTGCCGAACAGCAGCAGCTACGTGCGGACGACCGGCCTTCCGGGCCCCGGCAATCTGCAGTTTTCCTTCGACACGGAGACTCAGATCCCGTTCATCTGCCGCGGGGCCACAAGCGAAATGACCGTCCTGGCGGCGCTCTGGGATCTCTTCGACGGCCCGGCGACCACCGACGGCACGCCGGGGACCGACGAGGCGTGGGATCTGCTACAGGGTCAGGATGCCGCTTACTGGAAGGTGATGACGACGTATCTCCCGGGGGCCGTCAACATCAGCCTCGAGGATTTCTGGGACGGCTGGTTCCAGCCGACGGTCAACGGCAGCCACCTTCCGGAGATGGTCTCCATCTTCCGGGAGCTCGGCGTGGAGTATTTTACCGACTCGTTCGAGCCGAACGACAAGGTCGCCGAGGCGCGGGAAATCTTTCCGGGACCGACGCTCCTTCATCAGACCTTCTTCGCCGATCGGGACCTCAACCTCCTCGGGGAGCCGGACGCCGACTTCTTCACTTTCAGCGTCGTGGCGGGGCTCAGCTATACGATCGAGACGCTCAACCTGCTCTCCGATGCCAACACCACGCTCGACCTCCTGGCCGCCGACGGCACCACGCTCCTGGCCAGCAACAACGATCGCAGCGCCAGCGATTCCTCGTCGCTCATCTCGTATATACCCTCTCAAACGGGGCGGCTGTATCTGAAGTCGACCCACGCCGCCGATTACGGGATCTACGGCTCCTATGATCTGCGAGTCGCCACCAGCAGCGGGGGCCTGGACAACGACCACGACGGCTATGCGAGCGAGATCGACTGCAATGACAATGACCCCTCCATCTACCCCGGAGCCGTCGAGATCTGCAACCGGGTTGACGACAATTGCAACGGGGTGATCGACGAAGGGTTCGATCGGGATCTCGATGGGTTCACCTCCTGTGGGGGCGACTGCAACGACGCCAACGCGCAGATCCATCCCGGCGCCGTCGAGACCTGCGACGGCGTCGACCAGAATTGCAACGGCACGGTCGACGAAGGGTTCGATGTCGACGGGGATGGCTACACCTCCTGCGGGGGCGACTGCAACGATGCCAACGCGCAGATTCATCCTGGGGCCGTGGAACTCTGCAACGGCGTCGACGACAACTGCAACCAGCTCGTGGACGAGGATTTCGACCTGGATGCCGACGGCTACACGGTGTGCGGCGGGGACTGCAATGATTCCAACGCGCTCGTCCACCCGAACGCGCCCGAGGCCTGCGACGGCCTGGACAACGACTGCGACCTCCTGGTCGACGAGGGGTTCCCGGATACCGATGGTGACGGGCTGGCCGACTGTATCGACCCGGACGACGACAACGACGGGGTTCCCGACGCTCTGGACTGTGCGCCCCTGGCTTACTCGATGACCCGCCCCCCCGTCGAGGTCGCGGACACCTTCCTCGTGCCCTCCGGCTCCTCGACCCGCCTGAGCTGGAGCCCGATTCCCGAGACCAATGTCTACAACATCTACCGGGGCGAGGTGCAGTCCCAGACCGGCTGGAACTTCCAGACCGTCTGCCAGATGGCGGAGTCGGCGACGCTCTTCCTCTTCGACAACGCCACACCCTCCGTGGGGACGTTCTTCTATTACCTGCAAACCGGCGCCAACCTGTGCGGCGAAGGAACGGTCGGAACGGGCAGCAACGGCTCGCCTCGTCCGCTGGCCGCACCCTGCGCGTCGCAGGGACGCGACAGCGATCTCGACCTGGTCATCGACCTCGTGGACAATTGCCCGTTGACCTCCAACCCGACTCAGGCCGACACCGACCGCGACGGGCGGGGCGATGCCTGTGACAACTGCGTCACCGTGTCGAACCCGACGCAGAAGGACCTGGACCGCAACGGCCTCGGCGACGCCTGCCAGGACGGCGATCGGGACGGCTTCACCTTCGACGTCGACTGCAACGATGGCGACGCCTCGGTGCACCCGGGCGCGGTCGACAACTGCAACAACAGGGACGATGACTGCGACGGGATTGCCGACGAGGGGTTCGCCAAGGGTGGCGCCTGCACGGCAGGAACGGGCGCCTGTCAGCGCAGCGGGACGATGGTCTGCTCGGCCGATGGACTGACGACCGTGTGCAGCGCCGTGCCGGGCACCCCGGGGATCGAGGTCTGCAACTTCGTGGACGACGACTGCGACGGGCTCGTCGACGAAGGGTTCGACCAGGACAACGACGGTTATACGTCGTGCGGCGGCGACTGTGCCGATACCGTCGCCGCGGTGCATCCCGGCGCGCTCGAGGTCTTCAACGGCGTGGACGATGACTGCAACAACATCATCGACGACGTCATCGAGATCCTGACTATTTCGCGGGCGACCTGGCAGGCCTCGAACGGCAAACTGACGGTCGAGGCGACGACCAACTACCCGCTCGGATCAGTGACCTTGACCGTCGCGGGATATGGAGCCATGACCTACGTCCCTACAGCGGGGGTCTATCGGCTGACCGCGACGCTCCCCGCCAACCCCGGAAGTGTCACGGTCACCTCGACCGGCGGCGGGAGATCCACCTCGCCGGTCGGCTCGATCTGATTCGGGTCGCTTTTCCCCGAAGGGCGCTCAGTGCAGCATCCCGCCGACCTGGCGCGCAGTCGCTCGCATGCGCCCGAGGACCCGGTTGAAGGGGTGACGGCGACCGAGGAAGCGAAGCACGGGGCGGCGGCGAATCCCCAGACGGCGAATCGACTGAATCAGCGCCGGGTGGCGCGGACTGAGCTGCAGTCCCCGAACGAACGCGCCGAAGGCGCGCGCGCGGTCCCCTCCCTTGAGATAGACGCGGCCGAGATTGAGATACAGCTCGGGATTGTAAAACTCCGCCCGCACCGCCCCTTCACAGATCTCCTGGGCCTCGCGCAGGCGATC
>DASTNM010000282.1:0-3270 GCA_035762745.1 Candidatus Polarisedimenticolia bacterium | reverse complement strand
TTCTCGATCACCGCCACCTGGTCGCCCGATCGCGGCGGATCCCGGAAGTCGAACTTCACGATGGTACGTTGCTTCGGAAGCGTCACCTTCTCGATCTTGTCGAGGGTCTTGATGCGGCTCTGCACCTGCGCCGCCTTGGCGGCGTGCGTCCTGAACCGGTCGATGAACCGCTGCTCCTTGGCGAGCATGGCCTGTTGGCGCTTGTAGGCCGCCTCGCGGTTCGCGTCGCGCAGCCGGCGCTCGCGATCGTAGTCGTCGTAGTCGCCCGAGTAGAGCGTGATCTCGCCGCCGTCGATCTCGGCGATCTTCGTGACGCTGCGGTTCAGGAAGTCGCGATCATGCGAGGTCATCAGGAGGGCGCCGGCGTAGTCCTTAAGATACGACTCGAGCCAGATGATCGATTCGATGTCGAGGTGGTTGGTCGGCTCGTCCATCAACAGGACTTCGGGCCGGCCGAGGAGAACGCGGGCCATCGCCACCCGCATCTTCCATCCGCCCGACAGGGCGCCGACGTCGCCGTCGATCCGCTCGTTGTCGAACCCCAGGCCGTGCAGCACCTCGCGCGCCTGGCTCTCCAGCGCGTAGCCGCCCAGGTGGTCGTATTCCTCCTGCACTTCGCCGAAGCGCGCCAGGATGGCGTCGAGGTCGCCGGCACGGAGCGGATCCGCCATGGCGTGCTGCATCGCCTCCAGCTCGTGGTGCAGGTCGCCCACCCGGCCGCTCCCGGCGATCGTCTCGTCCAGCACCGAGCGGCCGGACATCTCCTCCACGTCCTGGCGGAAGTAGCCGATGGTCAGCTTCCTCGGGACCGACACCTCGCCGTCGTCCGGGCTCTCCTCGCCCACGATCATTCTGAAAAGGGTGGTCTTTCCGGAGCCGTTGGGGCCGACGAGCCCCACCTTCTCGCCGGGGTTCAGCCGAAAGGAGGCCTCGACGAACAGGGCCTGCTTCCCGTACTGCTTGCTGATGTTGACGAAGGAGATCATCGACCTACAGTTGCGGACGCTCCGCCGCGACGCCGAAGATCGTCTCGAGCGCGATCCCGGCCGTGCCGAGGGTCCCCTCGTCGAAGAGCCGGCCGATCAACGACACGCCATGCGGCACGCGACGCTTCGACGCGAAGGTCGGCAGCGGGTGCGCCGGGTCGGGGGCCCAGTCGCTGCGCGCCTGCGTCACCTCGATGAATCCCGCCCGCACCACGAGGGCCGGGTGCCCCGTGAAGTTCGTGATGGTGAGGATCTCATCACGCAGCGATGGGACGAGAAGCATGTCCACCTTCTCGAAGAGGCGCGCCATCTCCTGCGAGACCTTGCGCCGCATCCGGTCGGCCTGGACGAAATCCACGGCCGAGAGAAAACGCGACTGCCGGAACGTGTTGGGCCACGCGTCGGGCACCTGCATCTTCAGCGCGTCGAGGCCGTGCGAGAGGGTGAGCTCCTCGAACGCGGCCGCCGCCTCGGCGAAGAGGATCGTGTTGAGCGAGCCGTACGGCCAGTCCGGCAGGCTCACCGGGACCGGGGTCATCCCGAGCCGTCGGACCGCCTCGAGCGCGGCGCGGTCCACCTCGGTGGCCGGGCTTTCGTTCATCCAGGCCGGGATGTAACCCACTTTGAGGCCCTTCACCGGAGCGGTCGCGTCGAAGTCGAGCCTGCTCGGCACGCTCGAGAGATCGCCCGGGTCCGGGCCGGTGATCGCGGCCAGCACGAGGTAGCTGTCCTCGACACCGCGCGTCATCGGCCCGAGCTTGTCGAGCGACCAGCACAGCGTCATCGCTCCCGTGCGCGGAACGCGGCCGAACGTGGGTCGCAGCCCCGTCAGGCCGCAGCGCATCGCCGGATCCACGATGCTGCCACCGGTCTCGCTGCCGATCGAGAACGCGACGAGCGCGGCCGCCGTGGCCGAGCCGGGGCCGGCGCTGCTGCCGCCCGAGCCCTCCTCGAGCAGCCAGGGATTCATCGTCTGCCCGCCGAACCACACATCGTTCAACGCCAGCGCGCCGAGCGAGAGCTTCGCCAGGAGGACCGCCCCGGCCCGGTAGAGCCGCTCGACGACGACGGCGTCCGCGTCGGGCACGCGGTTGCGGTACGGCTCGGCGCCGTAGGTCGTGAGAATGCCCTTGGTGTCGAGGAGGTCCTTGACCCCGAACGGGATCCCGTGGAGCGGGCCGCGGTATCTCCCGGCCGCGATCTCCGCGTCGGCCCGCCGCGCCTGCTCGAGCGCAGGTTCGCGCGTGAGCGTGATGATGCAATGAAGCTTCGAATCGAGACGCGCGATCCGGTCGAGGTAGATGCGCGTGAGCCTCTCCGAGGTCAGGGCCCGCGACTCGATCCACCGCGACTGCGCCGTCAGGGGCGCAAAGGCGATGTCCTCGTCGCGTTTGGGCAGCGGGCCGGGGCTTCCCGGGCCGCGGATGAAACGGTCGCGCGCCGGCAACACCGGCACGCCCGGGAGCATCGGACTCCAGGTCGTCGCGGGGGAGAGCGTGGTTTCGAGAGCGACCTTGCGCGGCCCCGTGCGCCGCTCCATCGTCGCCGCCAGGGCGCTCCGCCAGTTGCCGGCGACCTGCGCCCTCTCGGACTCCGTCAACTCCACGCGGACGAGCTTTTCCGCTTCGCGGACCGTCGCGACCGTAATCTCCGGACCGACCGATGGTGCGGTCCCGAACGCGGGCGGCGTTCCCGCGGCCGGCGTCGGCTGCGGGGCGGGCCGCGGCTGCGGGGTGGGCGCGGGCGGCCGCTGACCGGCGAGCGCTTTGCCCGCGGCGGTCGCCCCGACAATCCCTGCCGCGGCGCGCGTGAGAAACTCCCGGCGTGATGGTGGCATGATGACCTCTATTGAAGATCCCGCGGGATCGTGTCGGTCGATTCTCCTCGGTGTTTGGCGGGAGTGTAGCACGGCTACAATCCTCCCGAAGGCGCGAAGCTCGGAGGTGTGATGTCCGGCAGGCGAATCTGGATCGTGGATGGCCATAACGTCATCTTCGCGATTCCGCGGCTCGCGAGGCTCCAGGTTGCGGGGTATCGAGAGGAAGCGCGCGATGGCCTGGTCGATGCGCTGCGGCGGTTCGCGCAGCCGAGGGGCCAGAAGGTCCTGATCGCATTTGATGGCGACGACCCGGGTCGGGAACCGGAGGTGATTCGGGAACCGCTCCTGGAGATTAGATACGCGCGGCGGAGCGAAGGCGGAGCGGATGCACGCATCCTCCGTGATGCGACATCGCTCTTGGAGCAGGGACATCCTGTGACGGTCGTGACCAACGACGTCAACACG
>DASTNM010000281.1:0-2473 GCA_035762745.1 Candidatus Polarisedimenticolia bacterium | reverse complement strand
CTCGTGAACCCGGGCGTCCACAGGGCTCTGCCGGGCCAGCTCGTCCGCGAGCACTCGCGCCCTGACCCGCTGACCGGCCCGCGCAAGAGCGATCGCGGAAAAGATTCGCGCTTGTCTTCCCGTTGAAATCGACAGCGCGGTCTCCACCCGGTCTCGGGCCCGCTGGCGATTCCCGAACTCCGCTTCGAACAGAGCCTCCTGCGCGATGGCACCAGCGGCCGCCTCCGTCAACTTCTGCCGCTGCATGAGCTCGACGGCGCGCTGGCTCAGCTCCCTGGCCGCCCGCATCCTTCCCGAAAATCTCGCCACGCCAGCCTGTTGAAGGAGGTTGTCGCCCTCATCCGGTGTGCCCTTCGCCGCTGCGGCATGCTTCTCCATGGCCGCCGGGTCACCCTCGAGGAAGGCGATCATGTAGAGCCAGGGGCGATGACTGGCCGATTCACCGCTGCGTTCGACCAGCGCGCGGAGAGCGGCCTTCGCCTCCTCCAATCGATCGAGAGCGATTAGTGTTTCGGCCATATTGGTATAGAAAGCAGCGTAGTTCGGATTGAGCTGTATTGCCTTCTCGTTCTCCTCAAGAGCCTTGTCCCACTGCCCGAACGACTTATAGATCTCTCCCAGGTCATTGTGCGGAGGCTGCGCGCGGGGGTATGTCTGACTCCACAGTTTGTGGGTCTCCACTGCCTTGTCTATCTCGCCGGTCATGCCGTAGTAGTGGGACATGATACCGAAGCGCTCCGGCTCGCTGACGCGATCGCGTAACTCGAAGGCTCTTCTTAGGTGCTCCCGGGCGAGGCCGATCTCACGGAGGTTGCCGTAAACCACGCCCAGGCTCACATGGGCCGCGGCGAAATCCGGATCGAGATCGAGGGCTCTCTTGAAGAAGGGGACGGCGCCCAGGTCGTCGTTGGTTGCCCCGAGCCATGCGCGGCCCAGGCTGTAGGCCTTGAGGGCATCGAGCGAGGAGGTCGTGGCCTCTGCAATGGGTGTGTCGTGCGCCTGAATCAAGCCGAGTGACTCGCCCAGCTTTCCCCGCAGCCGCGAGGCCGCCTGGCCCAGGCCGCCCAGCACCTCCTCTTTGCTCGAAGCCTCGACCTGCTGTCGCGCGAGCGAGCCCCCGGTGGCGCAGTTCGCGGCCTTCAGGGTGATGACGTACCGGCGGCCGAGGGGAGCGATCGTGCCCTCCAGCACCGCTTTGATCCCCTCTCGCTGGCAGATCTCCCGGGCCACCGGGCCCGTCACCCGCTCGTCGGGCGGCCGGCCCATGAAGCGCAGCGTCTCCTGAACGCGCTGGTCGGGAACGACATTGAGAAACGGTGACTCCTCGAGTTTGACGGCCAGCGCCTCCCTGAGCGTGCCGTCGAAGACAGGATCGCCCGTGGTGTTGACGAAATCCGCCAGCAGGATGGAGTCGCTCTCGGTCAGCGCCTGCTCCCGGGGGAAATGAAGGAAGCCGGCCAGCACAAGGAGCGCCGGGACGACCGCCGCGGCGGGCACGAGAAGCCAGAAGCGCCCCCGCCGGCGCCGGACGGACGCCCCGAAGTCGGCCGCGCGCTCGAGCCGATTCAGATCGACGCCCACTTCCTGCGCGTGCTGGTAGCGATCCGCGGGCTTCTTCTCCAGGCACTTCAGGATGATGCGCTCCATCTCCGACGACACTGTGGCGTTCAGGGCGCGCGGCGGGACGGGCTCCTGGTGCAGGATGGCATCGGTCAGCCGCGGCGACGTCTCCTCGCGGAACGGCCGCTTCCCGGTCGCCATCTCGTAGAGCACGGCGCCCAGGGCGAAGAGATCCGTCCGCGCGTCCACGTCTTCACTTCGCAGCTGCTCGGGGGCCATGTACGGCAGCGTCCCAACGACGGCCTGAGTCTGGCTCATCGTTTCGGCCCGGGACGCCTCCTCGGCGCGCGGCATCAATCGCGCCAGGCCGAAGTCGAGCACCTTCACCTGGCCCTTTGGTGTCACCAGGACGTTGCCCGGCTTGAGGTCGCGGTGCACGATCCCCTGTCCGTGCGCCTCCTCCAGGGCCGAGGCGATCTGGGCTCCAAGGGAGGCCACTTCCTTCTCGGGGAGCCCACCCGGGGCCAGCCTCTGCGCCACCGTCTGCCCGGGGATGTATTCCATCACCAGGAAATCCACACCCGCCTGCGTGTCGAAGTCATAAATGGTCCCGATGTTCGAATGGTTCAGCCTGGAGAGCGCCAGGGCCTCTTTGTGGAAGCGCTTGCGGGCGGCCTCGTCGCCGAGGACACCGGCAGGCAGAACCTTCAGGGCGACATCTCGCTCCAGTCGCTCGTCCCGGGCCCGGTAGACCACCCCCATCCCGCCCTCACCGATCTTCTCGGCGACGCGGTAGTGGGAGAGAATCAGGCCCGGGCGGAGGGTCATGTCTCGGCGATCCTCTGCGCCTGGGGCAGGGAGATGGTGGCTGTCTTGAAAGGCCGAACTGCCCCAGTCACGATTGCCGCCATTA
>DASTNM010000280.1:0-2013 GCA_035762745.1 Candidatus Polarisedimenticolia bacterium | reverse complement strand
GCGGCTGGTCGCCGCGAGCCTGGAGCGCGGCCGGCGCGATCTCGAGCGGGGGAGGATCACGCACCACGAGTCGGTCTCGAAGGCGACCATCGAGAACGCGGTGGAATGGCTGATCCTCGGGCACTTCCTACGGGAAAGCGCCGAGGGCGAGGTGGGACCGCCTCGCGACCCGCAGGGTTTGCGCAGCGTCGTCGACCGGATGAATCCGCTTCTTGGGTCCTGAATTCGGGCCTTTCCCGGACTTTCGGGCTTCCCACCCGTTGGTCGCTTCGCTAATGTTGCGCGCCTATCCGGGCAGCTCGGAGCCACCGGGGCTCCATTTCGTCTTTCCACCGCGAGCAGGACGACTTCTTTAGCATTCAGGAGGCTGAACCAATGTCGGACCGTATCCTTCACAAGGGACTCAAGGCCAAGGTGATGTCGGCCGGTGACGCCGCAGCGCTCATCCCGAACGGCGCCGTGATCGGCATGTCGGGCTTCACCGGCGCGGGGTACCCGAAGTCCGTACCCGTCGAGCTGTCGAAGCGCGCGCTCGACGAGAAGCTCAAGGGCAAGTCGCTCCGGTTCGACGTCCTCACCGGCGCCTCCACCGGCCCGGAGCAGGACACGGCGATGTCGATGACCGAGGCCTCCCGGTTCCGCTTCCCCTACCAGGGTGACGCCGCGGCCCGCGAGAAGATCAACGCCGGCCTGATCGAGTACCAGGACATGCACCTCAGCCACGCCGGCACGCTCGTCCGGTACGGCTACTACAAGAAGGTCGACTTCGCCCTCGTCGAGGTCACGCGGATCAACGAGGACGGCACGCTCCTCTGCTCCTCCTCCTGCGGCGCCAACAACGTCTACCTGGACCACGCCGAGAAGATCATCCTCGAGGTGAACGAGTGGCAGGACGAGCGGATGGAGGGGATGCACGACATCCTCTCGATCCCGGCCGAGCACGGCAAGCGCGTGGCGATCCCGATCAACGCGACCGGCGACCGCCCCGGCTCCAAGTTCCAGACGATCGACCTCAGCAAGGTCGTCGCCGTGGTCAAGACCAACTGCTCCGACCGCAACTCGGCCTTCAAGGCGCCCGAGGACATCCACAAGCGGATCGCCGGCCACATCATCGACTTCCTCTCCGCCGAGGTGAAGGCGGGCCGGCTCTCGAAGCACCTGAACCCGCTCCAGTCGGGCGTCGGCAACATCGCCAACGCCGTGCTCGTCGGCCTCAACGAGGGGCCGTTCGAGAAGATGACCTCGTACACCGAGGTGATCCAGGACGGCATGCTCGACATGCTCGACTCCGGCAAGCTCACGGTCGCCTCCGCGACCGCCTTCTCGGTCTCCCCGGCCGGGCAGGAGCGCTTCCTCAAGAACATCGAGCGGTACCGGAAGCAGATCATCCTGCGCCCGCAGGAGATCTCGAACCACCCCGAGGTCATCCGCCGCCTCGGCTGCATCGCGATGAACGGGTTCGTCGAGGCCGACATCTACGGCCACGTCAACTCGACGCACATCGCCGGCAAGGGGATCGAGAACGGCATCGGCGGGTCGGGTGACTTCGCCCGCAACTCGGCCTACACGATCTTCATGTCCCCGGCGACCGCCAAGGACGGGAAGATCTCGGCGATCGTGCCCTTCGCGTCGCACATCGACCACACCGAGCACGACGTCTCGGCGATCGTGACCGAGTTCGGCCTCGCCGACCTCCGCGGCAAGAGCCCGAAGGAGAAGGCGAAGGAAGTGATCGAGAAGTGCGCCGCCCCCGAGTACCGCCCGGTCCTCTGGGACTACATGAAGAAGTCCCTCGCGAACCCGTCGGCGGGCAAGCACTCGCCGCACCAGTTCGACAAGGCCTTCTCGTTCCACCAGAACTACCTGGCCACCGGCAGCATGATGCCGAAGAAGTAGTCGTCCGGTTTCGATTGAATGGAACGGCGGTCGCCCTCACGGGCGCCCGCCGTTTCCTTTCCGCCTTCCCCCTCACCGTGCCCTCTCCCCCAATGGCTTGGGGGAGAGGGTTCCACC
>DASTNM010000279.1:0-2991 GCA_035762745.1 Candidatus Polarisedimenticolia bacterium | reverse complement strand
GCCCGCCGGAGCGCTCGGGGGTACCGGTCCGCGGAATCCTGGTCGACTCCGCGAACAGGCCGGTGGCCGAGGTCTCCGTGACCTTCGTCGCCCTCGACCGGCGGGGGTCATGGCAGGCGTTCTCCAGCGATGACGGAGGGTTCCTGATCGAGGCTGTCCCGCCGGGACGCTACCGTGTCCTGATCGCCTCTCCCGGGCATGTCGCGCTTGATCTGAAGTCGGTGGTGGTGTCGGCGGACGGCGGGCTCAACCTGAGCCTGTCGCTGGTCGACTATCCGC
Source organism: Candidatus Polarisedimenticolia bacterium (assembly GCA_035762745.1). Taxonomy (GTDB): domain Bacteria; phylum Acidobacteriota; class Polarisedimenticolia; order Gp22-AA2; family Gp22-AA2; genus DASTNM01. The sequence continues at coordinate 2,712 of DASTNM010000279.1, read as the reverse complement.
TCAACTTCAAGGGAGGCCAGGACGACCGTCTGCCGCGTGAGGAGCCGCGCTCCCGGCCATCTCCTCGTCCCTGAGCCGGCGCGCACCCCGCGACGTGGCTACTTGATCTCTTTGCGCACGGCGTAATAGCCGCTGCGGGTGCGGATCTCGACGCTCTGCTCCGGCACGCTCAGCTTGATCTTCCGCCAGCGCCCGTCCCAGTTGGTGTTGTTCGGCTCGTAGGTGAGGTAGTACTGGCTCTTCAGCTCGGCCGCGATCTCCTCGTAGACCCCCTCCAGGTCCTCGAGCTTCCCGGGGAAATAGGCGCGTCCGCCGGTCTCCTCCGAAAGCGTCTTCAGCACCCGCCGCAGGTCGACGTCCAGGACGGTGGTGCCGAGCCCGATGGCGTAGATGATGACGTCGGAGATCTTCGCCTGGTCGAGGACCCGTTTGAAGGAGAACTTGCTCTCGTTGTCCTCGCCGTCGGTCAAAAGGACGATCGCCTTGCGGCCGTCGATCCCCTTGAGCCGGCGGTAGGAAGCGTACAGGGCGTCGTAGAGCGCCGTCCCGCCCAGCGCGCTGGTGCTGCTGATCGCTTTCTGCAGCAGGTCGCGATCGGCGGTCAGGTCCTGCAACAAGAAGACCTTGTCGTCGAAATCGATGACCAGGCCGCGGTCCTGCTCGCCGAGGGTCGAGACGAAGCGGCTCGCGGCGGCGTGCACCTTCTCCATGGCCGGCTGCATGCTGCCGCTGCTGTCCAGGATCACGGCCAGCGTCACCGGCCGCTTCTCGAGGTAGAAGTCGAGGATCGTCTGCCGCGCGCCGTCCTCCTCGAGGAGCAGATCCTCCTTCTTGAGATCGAGCGCCGGGTGGTGACCGTCCCCCTTGGCGTAGGCGCTGGCGTACAGGACCACCCGGTTCACCTGCACGGCGTAGTTGAGGACGACCCGCCGCAGGATCACGCTGTCGCTCACCGTGACACCCTCGCGGTGGTAGGCGACGGCCCGGATGACCCAGGAGCGCGGCTCTCTGCCGAAGTCGAAAACGCAGCGGTAAGGCGGCTCGGTGTCGATGAACACGAGGCGGTCGTCGACGAAGAACTCGACCTTCTGGACCAGGGAGGGATCGGCGGCGGTCACTTCGGCCTCGATATCGGACCGTCCGAAGCGGAAGTCGTCCCGCACCGGGTTGGTGATCCGGATCGAGAAGCCCTTGCGGCTCTTGACGGTCGGCGGCGCCGGGAGGGGCGGCGGCGCGCTCGGCTCCGGCTGTGGCTCCGGGGCGCTCGCGGCGGGATCCGGTCCGGGGGAGGATGGCGCATCCTGCGGCACCGCCCGGAACGCCGGCGCCATCCCGGCCAGAAGGAGAACCGCCAGGAGCCACCTCACGGCGCGCCGCCTTCCGCCGGCGACAGCGTCTGCAAGATGCGCCGCACCTGGACGGCCTCCCGGCCCGGCGAGGGGGCTTGCAGATAGGCGGTGTAGGCGGCGCGCGCCTCGGCCTTCCGGCCGAGACGCAGGCAGGCGTTGGCGAGATAAAGCCGGGCCCGCGCGTCGTCCGGGTGGTCCGCCAGGTACGTCGTGAACGATTCGATCGCCAGGTCATCGAGCCCCAGCAGGGCGCGCGCCACGCCGAGATTGAAGAGGGCCGCCCCACGCAGGTCGACCGGGGGGGAGGAGTGATCGTCCGCCGTCGTCCCGGCCGGGGCGGCCAGGAGCCCCTCGAACATCTCGATGGCGCGCGGATAGAGACGCCCCGCCAGGAGCTCGAGACCGCTCTCGAAGCGGACCTCCGCCGCCGTCGGCGCACCGGGGAGCGCCGTGGCGTCCAGGAGATCCGCGGCGCGCTGCAGCAGATCGGCGGCACGGCGGTGCGCGGCCTGGGCCGACAGGAAGCGCGCCAGCGCCACCAGGGCCTGCGGGTCGGCCGGCGCCCGGTCGGCCGCCGCCTTGAGGGCGGTGTAGCGCGTCGCATCCGTTTTCACGCGGCCGAGGGCCTCGGCCACCGCCTTGCGCATCTGGGCGTCCTCGATGCCGCGCTCGTAGAGATCCTGCAGCACCTCGTGGGCGGCCTCGAAATCCTCCTGCGAGCGTTTGAGGTCGGAGAGGATCAGATGGGCGCCGGGGTGGTTGCGGTCCAGGGCCAGGGCAGCCTGGATCGAAGCCTCCGCGCGTCGCGTCGCCTCGAGATCGAGGTAGATGCGCGCCAGCGCGACGTACGGCTCCGGGTCCTGCGGGGCGAGCGACTCGGATCTCAGCGTCGCGGCGATGGCGTCGTCGTAGCGCCGCTCGCGGGCGTACGCGACCCCGAGGCGCGTGAAGGCGGTGCTGAAGTCGGGCTTGACGTTGATCGCCTTGAGGAACAGCTCGATGGCGTCGTCGAGGCGATCCTTGCGCAGGTAGAGATCGCCGAGATGGGTGTAGGCATCGGCGAAGGCGATGTTGATCTCGATCGCCTTGCGGTACTGCGTCTCGGCGTCGCTGTCCTGGCCGATGCTCTCGAGCAGGCGGCCGAGCCCGTCGAAGGCCGGAGCATAGCCCGGCTGCAGATCGAGCGCCCGCAGGTACTCGGCGCGCGCCTCGCCGGCGTCGCCCTGCTTGAGATAGGCGTCGCCCAGCGCCAGGTGCGCCTGGATGTAGTCGGGCTGCAGGTCGAGGGCGATCTTGAGCGGCTCGATCGCCTCGCCGTAGCGTCGATCGGAGTTGAGACAGATCCCGAGGTAGTAGTAGGCCA
>DASTNM010000278.1:0-31885 GCA_035762745.1 Candidatus Polarisedimenticolia bacterium | reverse complement strand
GCCGGGTCTCCCGCATAAGAAAATCGACCCGGAGTCTCCAAGTGGACATAGAGCTTCGGGCCCTCCTCCGAGCGGGCCGGGATGCTGCACAGGAGGCCCGCGCTCACCAGGGCGAGCGGAGCAAGGATTGTGGCGCGGCGGCGAACGAATGATGCGCTCATCACGGGCACCTCGTGGATCGGAGTCCACAGAACGCCAACGCGCGGCACAGGGCCGCGCGGGGCAATCATGCTACCGCAGCCCGGGAGGGGTGTCAAACGCCCGGAGGCCAAGCGTTCCGGGGGGGCGACTACCCGCCCAGGAGCATGAGCAGCAGGGCCGGAGGGAGGGAAGGGGTGCACCCGGCCGGCGGCGCGAAAGCCCCCGCCAGAAGTCCGGCCAGCAGGAGCGCGAGAATGGCCGCGGCCTGCCCCCGCGGTCGCCGTCGGGGCGCTGGGAATGGCCGGATCAGGGATTGCGGCGCGTTAATTTTCTGACACCCTCGAGTCGTCACGGCGAAGCGCTCATTGTCCCACAACCCGAACGGCGAGCTCAAGCGGCGTCGCGGATATGCCGCCGCGGCATTCCTCTAAAACCGTTGCAGGACACTGTGTCTGGGCGTATAAGGAGGGGCATTGCGGGAGGGATCCCGACGATGTTCTGCTCGGGCTGCGGCGAGGGGTTGACCGAAGAGAAATACCTCAACATCCCGGTCGAGGTGTGCGCCGGCTGCGGCGGCACCTGGCTCGAGGAAGGCCGCCTGAAATGGATCATCGAGCTGGGCCCGAAGTCGCTCCCCGCCGATAAAGTCAAGGAGCTCACCCGCTACGTGCGCGCGACGCAGCCGGCCTATCGCCTCATGGACGAGGAGACCCGGCGCATCGTCAAGTGCCCGTACTGCATCGGCGTCATGCGCCCGGTCAACTACTCCGCCAACTCGGGCGTCGCCATCTACAAGTGCATCAACGATCACGGCGTCTGGGTGCCGAAGGGGGGCATCGATCGCCTGGTGCTGTTCATCGACACCTGGGACCGCGCCCTGCGTCGGAACGGGACCTACTACGCGATGCTGGCGCAGATCGAGCGCAAACGCTTCCTGCGCAAGCTGAGTCCCTGACGTCTCAACGCAGCCGCGGAGTGCGGGCGAGCACGCAGGCGACCACGGCGGAGGCGCCCCCGCGCAGCAGCGCTCGAGCACAGGCTTCGAGCGTGGCTCCCGTCGTCGTGACGTCGTCCACCAGGAGCACCGTCCCGAGGTCGCGGCCCCTTCGCCTCATCCGGTAGCACCCCTGAAGCGACCGCAGACGATCGCCTCGCCCCAGCCCGAGCTGGCGCCGACCGGCGCGATGCCGCACCAGGAGGCGCGCCGCGAGCGGGACGCGGAGCCGCCGGGCCAGGGGACGCGCCAGGAGCAGGGCCTGGTTGTACCCGCGTCGGGAGGCGCGCCACCAGTGGAGCGGCACCGGGACGACCAGGTCGGGGCGGAGCGGGCCTGAGACCAATGGAGAGGGCAGGCGCGCCGCCGCCTCCTCGCCGAGCAGACCGCCGAGGTAGTCGACCGACTCGAACTTCAGAGCCTGGATCAGGCGGCGGACCGGCCCGTCGTAGTCAGCGGCCCAGGTGACGGCGCGGAGAGGGCCGGGGCCGAGGCGCAGCCCCGGGCTCCAGGGAAGCCGATCCCAGCAGTCGAGGCAGACGCTCCCTCGCTGGCGGAACGGCAGCGGCCGCCCGCACAGGAGACAATCGGCGGGGAAGAGGGCCACGACCAGCGTCTCGATGAGGCGCCGTGCGGCCCGGGCGCTCAACGACAACCGGCCTCACCCCGAGAGCAGGGATCGGCCCTCCATGTCCTGCGGCGGCTCGATTCCGAGCCGCGCCAGCATCGTCGGGGCGACGTCCGACAGCAGGCCACCCGCCCGCAGCGTCCTTCCCTCGAGCCCGGCCGCCACCACGTGGACCGGCACCGGGTTGAGGGTGTGGGCCGTCACCGGCCCTCCCGTGACGGAATCGATCATCTGCTCCGCGTTCCCGTGGTCGGCGGTCACGACCGCCAGGCCACCCAGCCGCAATGTCTCACGCACCACCGTTTCGACCGATCGGTCGATCACCCTGCAGGCCTCCACGGTCGGATCGAACCGTCCGGTGTGGCCCACCATGTCGGCGTTGGCGTAATTGAGGATCACGACCTGTCGGGGCCGGTCCGCCAGGCGGCGCAGGACCTCGGCCGTCACCTCCGGCGCGCTCATCTCCGGGCGCAGGTCGTAGGTGGCGATGCGCGGCGAGGGGATGAGGCAGCGCTCCTCACCCGGGAAGATCCGCTCATCGCCGCCATTGAAGAAGTAGGTCACGTGGGCGTACTTCTCCGTCTCGGCGATGCGCAGCTGCGGCACTCCGGCGGCGCTGAGCGCCTCCCCGAGAGTGCCTGCGAGATGCTGCGACGGGAAAGCGACGGGCAGGCTCCAGGTCCGGTCGTACGTCGTGAAACAGACGAAGGAGGCGAGGGCGGGATGCGCCGGCCGGCGAAACCCGTCGAACCGCTCCTCCGTGAAGGCGCGCGTGAGCTGGCGGGCGCGGTCGGCGCGGAAATTGAAGAAGACCACGCTGTCGCCGTCTCGCACCACCGCGGCGCGCTCCCCGGTGCCGCCGTCGCCCGATCCGCCGCGCGCTCCGGGGGCGCCATCGATCACCGCCGGCACGACGAACTCGTCGGTCACGTCCGCGGCGTAGGACGCTTCGAGGGCGGCCGCGGCCGTCGGATGCCGCGGCCCCTCCCGCAGCACCAGGGCACGGTACGCCTTCTCCGTGCGTTCCCAGCGAGTGTCGCGGTCCATGGCGTAGTAGCGGCCGGAGAGCGTGGCGATCGATCCGAGGCCGAGGGTCTCCAGGAACGCCTGCGTGCGCTTCAGATAGCTCGCGGCGCTCTGGGGCGGCGTATCGCGGCCGTCGAGGAAGGGGTGGACGTAGAGGTGCCGCACACGCCGCTTGCGAGCCAGATCAATGAGCGCCTGGAGGTGCAGGATATGACTGTGCACGCCGCCGTCGCTCAGGAGCCCCATCAGGTGCAGCGCCGCCCCGGGCCGCGCCGCCTGCCCGAGCACACGGTCCAGGACCTCGTTGCGTTCGAATTCACTCCGGGCGATGGCGCGGTTGATGCGCGCCAGGTCCTGCAGAACCACTCGTCCGGCGCCGAGACAGAGGTGCCCGACCTCCGAGTTGCCGATGAAGCCGGGCGGCAGGCCGACCGCCTCGCCGGACGCCGCCAGAAGGGAGGAGGGATAGGTGCGGCGCAGGGAATCCAGGAAGCGCGGCGCGCTCGCGGCGATGGCGTTGCCTTCGATCCTGTCGCTGTGGCCCCAACCGTCGAGGACGATCAGCACCATCGGGAGGGAGGTCGCCATCGCCTGTGGCTAGCCCTCCTTGGATTCGACGGTGTAGACGGGGGCGGTGGGAAGGCCGAGCTCCTCGACCGGGCGCTCCTCCCTGAAGTCGATGCCGACACTGTTCCACTCGCCGCAGCGGTCGCAGTAGTCGATCCAGGCGGGGAATTTGCGCGCGCAGGTGCCGCAGATGTATTCGACCTTGAGGAGCTCGGTCTCTTGAAGCACGATCTCCAGCTCCTTGAGCGCCTCCCGGAAGTTCCCATGCCTCTCCATGATCTTCGCCAGGTGGTAGTGCAGCGCCGGGAAGTGGGTGACCTGACCCGACATGAGCGAGAACTGCTGCAGGGCCTCGTCGATCATCTCCAGGCGGTAGTACAGCTTGCCGAGGAAGAAGCGCGGGATGATGTCCTTCTTGCTCTTCCACAGGGCCGCCTTCATCGCCTCGATCGCCTTGCGCGGCTGCTCGTCCTTGAGGTAATGATCCTCGATGGTCGTCAGGAAGATCGGGTGTCCGGTCGCCCGGTATCCCTCCTCCCAGACCTCCACCGCCTCCTCGGGCTGCTCGATCGCCGCCAGCGCCTTGCCGAGCCGCAGGTGGGCGGGAACGAACGACGGCTCCATGCGCACCAGGCGGCGCAGGATGCCGATCGCGTCCCGCTCCTTCCCCTGATCGCTCAGCCCCTGGGCCAGCCTGTAGCGGATGCCGAGGTGGTATTTCTTCTCCGACCGGGTGGAGCGGCCCATCTCCGAGAGCTGGCCCTCTATCTTCTGCTGGATCTCCCAGGCGCGGTCCCAGGCCCCCTCGTTCATGTACAGCACGCGGAACTTGCGATAGGCGTTGAGGGAGCGCTTGGGGTTGAGGTCGATGATGCGGTTCAGCACGCCTTTGGCGTTCTCGATCGCCCCCGACTCCTCGTAATCCGCCACCAGGGAATAAAGCGGTCGGAGGTCACCTTCCTTCGTCCGCGCCGCGCGGCGGTGGTACTCGATCGCCTCGGCGTAGCGTCGCAGAGTCCGCAACACCTCACCCGCCCTGAGCAGTGCCTCGAAGTGGTCGGGATCGAGCCCCAGGACGGCGGTGAAGTGCTCGAGCGCCCGCTCCTCGCGGCCGTTGAGCATCGACTCGATGCCGAGAAGGTAGCGCTCCTCGGCTTCCTGTTGGCTCTTCAGACGGCGGCGCGCGGTGAGGCCGCCGACCATGCGTCGCAGGTCGCGCAGCACCCCGAACAGGAGCGGCACCAGCATGGAGACACCGCTCACCAGCAGGAAGCAGAGCCAGGCCGGCATCGACAGGCCGGAGCCGAAGAAGATCGGCTGGTCGAGGGAGTTCCTGTTGGAGGTGTAGAGAATCGACAGGACGGCGACGACGATCGCCCCGAGCATCAGCGACAGAACGGTGCGAATCTTCATCGCGGTCCCCGGATCCACGTGGCCGGGCGCGGCGGCCGCATGGGCACCCCGGCGGGTGCGGGCCTCAGAGCAGGCCCTTCTCCTTCTTCTCCTGGCACGACACGCAGAGGCTGGCCCACGGCACCGCCTCCAGACGCTTCTTGTTCAGGTCCTGGCCGCACTCGGCGCAGGTTCCGTACACCCCGCTCCTGATCCGCATCAGCGCTTCGTCCACCTGCTGCAGGGCCTCGCGGTCGGTGTTCGACAACGAGTAGAGGAACTCCTTGGTGTAGGCGCTCGAGGCCTTGTCGGCGAGGTCCTGCGTCCCCTCGTCCTCGGTCAGGCGGCCGTAGGTCTTGTTCTTGTTGTACGCCTCCGTCACCTCGCGCTTCTTCTCGAGGAGGCGCTTCCGGTAGGTCTCCATCACCTTCTTGTTCATCGCCATGATCCAGGTGTCCTTTCAGGGGATCCCGTAGCGCTTGCGTTTCTCGAGCAGGGTCTTGCGGTTGATGCCAAGAATGCGCGCCGCCTCGGTGCGGTTGCCGCGCGTCGACCGCAGGACCTCGCGGATGTACCTCTCCTCCAGGCGAGCCAGCGACAGGCGCCCGTCGACGGCCTCCTGCAGCCCGCCCGCCGATCCCCGGCCGACGGATCGCGCCGGCTCGATCCGGATCGCCCCGGCCGGAATCTCCGGCCCGTCCTCCAGGATCGCGGCGCTCTCCAGGACGTTCTGCAGCTCCCGCACGTTCCCGGGCCAGTCGTGCCGCAGCAGGCGCTCGAGGGCCGCCGGAGCCAGCCGCTTCGCGGCCGCCCCGCGCCGCAACGCCACCTCCGCCAGCAGCTGCCCGGCGAGCACCGGCAGATCCTCCAGCCGTTCCCGCAGCGGCGGCAGCTCGAGGCGGATGACGTTGAGCCGGTAATAGAGATCCTTGCGGAACTCTCCGGCGGCGACCAGCGCCTCGAGGTCGACCTGGGTCGACGACAGGATGCGCACGTCAACGTTCAGGGTGCGCGTTCCGGCCAGACGCTCGAAGCAGCGCTCCTGGACGACCCGGAGCAGCTTCCCCTGCAGCGCGGGCGCCAGCTCGCTGACCCCGTCGATCAGGATCGACCCGCCGTCGCCCTGCTCGAAACGACCGGCGCGCCGCTCGGTCGCCCCGGTGAACGCCCCCTTCTCGTGACCGAACAACTCGCTCTCGAGCAGCTCCCCCGGGATGTTCGCGCAGGTGATGGTGACGAAGGGACCCGCGTGTCTCGGGCTGGCGTCGTGAAGAAACCGCGCCAGCATCCCCTTGCCGGTGCCGCTCTCGCCGCTCAGAAGAACACTGGCTTCGCTCTGCGCCACCCGCCGCGCCGTCTCCAGCAGGCGCTCCATGATCGCCGAGCGATGCACGAGAGGGCCCGCCGTGACGACAGGGGCGGTCGCGCTCAGGAGGCCCTCCTCTCCGCAAAGTTAAGGCAGGTAATCTAAAGATCACCCCGCCGAAAGTCAACCCTCGCGGACGGCGGAAGTTCCTCTGGCCCCGCGGCTTTTCGGCGCCCGGAGCGCGAAGCGCGGCGCATCCCCCCACAGCCGTTCCAGGCTGTAGAAATCCCGCGTCTCGCGCGTGAACACGTGCACCACGAGGTCGGCGAAATCGATCAGAATCCAATCACCCACGGCGTATCCCTCGACGTGCCCCGGCCGCGCCCCCTCCTGGTCCAGGCGCTCGAGGATGGCGTCGCAGATCGCCTGTGTCTGCCGCCGCTGGCTGCCGCTGAAGATCACGAAGCAGTCGGTGAACGAGGCGATTCCCTTGAGGTCGAGGGCGATGGGATCGTCCGCCTTCTTCTCGGCGGCCGCTTCAAGGACCAGCCGGACCTTTTTCTTGAGCTGGATGGCTCCTCCTTATCTTGTCTCCCGGCCGGATCGCAGAGGTGCGATCCCCCCGGGGGCATCCTGAAGTGTACGACGATCGGCCCCGGCGCGCTCGGGATTCCCGACCAGTCGCCAGACCGCCTCGAGCAGGTCGCCGATCCCCCGCCCGCTGACCGCCGAGATGGCGAAGAAGGGGATCCCGGCGGCCCGGCTCCGATCCTCCAGTCGTCGCAGGCCGGTCCCGTCCGCGAGCGCGTCGATCTTGTTGGCCACGACGATTTGAGGCTTGGCGGCCAGCGCCTCGCTGAAGGCCAGGAGCTCGCCGTTGATCACCTCCAGATCGCGCAACGGGTCGCGGCCCGAGCCGTCCGAAACGTCGACGAGGTGGATCAGGACGCGCGTCCGCTCCACGTGCCGCAGGAACTTGATTCCGAGGCCCGATCCGGCGTGCGCCCCCTCGATGAGCCCGGGGATGTCGGCCACCACGAATGAACGGAGTTCGCCGAGATCCACGACGCCCAGATTGGGCTCGAGAGTGGTGAAGGGGTAGCCGGCGATCTTCGGCCGGGCGGCGGAGATGCGCGAGATCAAGGTCGATTTTCCGGCGTTCGGGAAGCCGATGATGCCGACGTCGGCGATCAGCTTCAGCTCGAGCCGGAGCACCCGCTCTTCGCCCGGCTGTCCCGGCTCGGCCCTGCGGGGGGTCTGGTGCGTCGGAGTGGCGAAGGCGGCGTTGCCTCGTCCGCCGCGCCCACCCCTGGCCACCAGCACCCGATCTCCTTCCTGGAGGAGATCGGCGACCAGCATGGTGCCGTCCTCCTCGTAGACGACGGTTCCCGGCGGCACGTGGATCTCGAGGTCCCGTCCGTCGCGCCCCGCCCGTCCGCTCCCCTCGCCGTGCCGCCCGCGCTCGGCCGCAAAGCGCTTCTTGAACCTGAAAGCATTGAGCGCCTTGAGGGAGCGGTCGGCGACCAGGTGGACCGAGCCGCCGTCGCCGCCCGGCCCGCCATCGGGCCCGCCACGCGGGACGTACTTCTCGCGCCGGAAGCTGACGCAGCCGTTGCCGCCGTTGCCGCCGATGACACTGATCGTGGCCTCGTCCGTGAACATCAAGACACCGCCCCCGACGTCGTGAAACGCGCGACGTGTTCAGGGTCTCGCCGCTGGCTGCGGGATGGATCCGGGATGGGCTGCCCCGGAGGGAAGGAGAGGTGAGGCCGCCGCTCTAGGAGCCGGAAGGGCTGCTCGCCTCGGCCGGCAGGACGCTGATGAACTTGCCCCGTCGGCCCCGGTCCTCGAACTTCACCACGCCGTCGATGCGCGCGTACAGGCTGTCGTCCCGGCCCCAGCCGACGTTCTCTCCCGGTTTGAAGCGCGTGCCGCGCTGGCGCACCAGGATCGAACCGCCCGTGACCCTCTGACCGCCGAAACGCTTCACTCCCAGCCTCTGGGAGTTGCTGTCGCGACCGTTGCGTGAGCTGCCGCCGGCTTTCTTGTGAGCCATCGTTCCGCCTCGCTGCGGGTTCCGTCTCGACCGCGGCTACCCCGCGTGAATCTCTTCGACCAAAAGCGCGGTGTAGTTCTGCCGGTGCCCTCGAGTGCGCCGGTACTGCTTGCGCTTCTTTTTCTTGAAGATCAGGACCTTCTTCGCCTTGGCATGCGCCAGGACCCGCGCCACGACCCGCGCCCCCTTGAGAGTCGGGGAGCCGACCTTGAGGCCATCGCCGGTGTTCAACGCCAGGACCTCCGCGAAGGTCACCTTGTCCCCGACGCCGGCCGCGATCGTCTCGACCTTGATCTGGTCTCCGACGGCGACCTTGTGCTGCTTGCCCCCGGTGGTTATGACGGCGTAACTCACGTGCGGCCTCTCCTGGCGAATGACCCGGACTGAATCGAAACGGGGATTATAGCCAGCCGGCCGCGGTCCTGTCAACGGCGACTCGTCCTGCGTCTCCCCGGTGCCGGGGCGGCGCGCCTGCGTTTCGCCGGGCACGCGGTCGCCGTGTCAGGGTCGGCGTGCGGGTTTGACGGGGTCGTCTTAGGGTGGGATCATGGAGGCAAAGAAAGCCTTGAGCCTGCTCACCCCCCGAGGCCGGGTTCAGCAAGACCGGCCGGCAGGCCCAGCGTCCGACGACGCCAGGGCTCCAAGAGCCCACCAGAGAAAATCGCGCCCGGCGACGGTCAGCAGGCCGCCGGGCCCTCCAATGCCCGGCTCCCGGGGCAGGCCGATCGACGCCGTCCCCCGGCTCGGCTAGACTGGACCTCTGATGACGAGGCGCAGGCCCCTTCTGGTGTTCGCCGTGGCGCTCGCCGTCCGCCTGATCTACCTGGCGCAGGTCCGCCACGCCCCTTATTTCGACGTGCCGCTGGTCGACGGCGCCAACTACTTCCGGATGGCGGCGGCCATCGCCTCCGGCGATCTCCTGGGAGGACCGCAGGCATTCTGGCAGCCGCCGCTCTACCCCTACTTCCTGGCGGTGCTCATGGCGATCACCGGCCCCCGCATGATCATCGTCTGTGCCGTCCAGGCGGTGATCGGGTCGCTGTCGTGTCTCCTGGTCTTCTTCACCGGACGTCGGCTGTTCGGTCCGCGCGCCGCCTTGTGGGCGGCGGCGGTCATGGCTTTCTACGGGCCGCTCATCCACTTCGATGCCCAGCCGCTGACCCCGGTGCTGCACACCGGCCTGGCGATCGGCGGCCTCCTCCTGTTGCTGCGCGCGGCGAGGATCCCGGAGGCGGGAGGTCGGGAACCGGGCGCACCGGCCGGACTGCCGCGAGCGCGGGTCGATCTCGCGTGGGGGGCGGCGGGTCTTGCCTGGGGCCTGGCGGCCATCACCACGCCGAACATCCTCCTCGTCGTGCCGCCGGCCGCGTTCTGGGCTTTCGGCCGCGGGCGCTCGGCGGAGCGCCAGGGTGGGGCGTCGCCCGCCGGCCGCGGCGAGGCGGGGCCCCGCATCGCCCTTGCAGAGCGCTCCGGATGGTCCGCGGCTCTCCTCTTCATCGCCGGGGTCGCGCTCCCGGTGGCGCTGGTGGCGGCGCGCAACCTCGCGGTGGCGGGTGAGCCGATCCTGATCTCGAGCAACGGAGGGATCAACTTCTTCATCGGCAACAACCCGGACTACGAGAGGACGATCCGAATCCGCCCGGGAGGGGAGTTCGAGCGTTTGGCGCAGGAGCCGGAGAATCTCGGCATCACCGGCGCCGCGGCGCGGTCGCGCTACTTCACCCGGCGCGCCCTGCAGTTCCTGGCCGGGTACCCGGGAGAGGCCTTGCGCCTGTACCTGCGCAAGGGGATCGACCTGGTCGCCGGACGCGAGATCCCGCGCAACCAGGATGCCTATGGGTACAGGTCGTACTCCTCCCTCCTGGCGCTGCTCCTCTGGCGCTTCGGGATCTCCTTCCCGTTCGGTCTCGTCGCGCCGCTGGCCTTGGCGGGGGCGCTTCTGCCGCGCCGTCCTTCGGCGGAGGCCGCGGCCGGGGACGCGATCGACCTGGATGAATCGTCGTCGGAGAGCCTCGGCGCGGGGCGCCGGCTCCTGTGGCTTTACGCCGGGATGTACGCCGTGTCGATCCTGATCTTCTTTCCGACCGATCGCTACCGTCTGCCGCTGGTCCCGGTGGCGGCCCTCTTCGCCGGTCGCCTGATCGCAGCGTCGGCCGCCGCCTGGAGGTGTCGGCGGGTCGTCCTGGCGCTCCTGGCGGGCCTCGCGATCTTCAACCTCGATGCGCTGAAGGCGGGGGAGAGCTACCCCGAGGAGGAGGCGCTCAACCGGGCTTACGCGCTGCGGGCCCGGGGGCGGCTCGACGAGGCGCGTGACGAGTACCGGCACGCCATCGCCCTCGACCCGCGGCGCATCGACGCCTATAACTCGCTGGCGGCGCTGGCGGCCCAGCAGGGACGGTGGGACGAGGCGGCGGGCCACTACCGCGACCTGCTCGAGATAGCCCCCGACTTCGTCGAGGTGCGGCGCAACCTGGGGCAGGCCTACACCGCCCTCGGGCGCCGTGAGGAGGCGCGGCAGGAGTGGGAGATCGCCGCCAACCTTGCGCCGGGGGCGGGTCTGGCGCTGACCGACCTCTGCATGTCGTACTACGAGGAAGGAGCCTTGGCAGTGGCCGAGCCGTACTGCCGGCGGGCGGTCGGGGCGCGCCCCGATCTCCCCGATCCGCATCTGGCGCTGGCCCGCGTGGCGCGGGCCCTGCGGAACGATCCCCTGGCCCGGGCCGAGGCGGCGGAGGCGGCGCGGCTTTTTCCGCCGGGAAGCCCCGGTTGGCAGCGGGCGCGGAAGATCCAGACGCGGCTGGGGGATGGAGCGGCGGCTGAGTGAAGCAACGGGGCCCCGCCTAGCGGCCCTTGCGGAGCTCGAGGAGCACCATCTTGGCGATCGTCTTGAGGGTCTCGAACACACCGGTCCCCTTCGAGGCCACCGCCTCGAAGACCGGCTCCCCCTTGTAGTTGAGCTGCCGCTTCATCTCCTCGGCGGGCAGGGCGGAGGGGAGGTCGCGCTTGTTGAGCTGCAGGACGTAGGGGATGACGCGCAGGTCGTACCCCTGCTCCTTCAGGTTCAGCTCGAGATTGCGGAGCGACTCGAGGTTCGCCTCCATGCGCGCCGCCTGCGAGTCGGCGACGAAGACCACGCCGTCGACTCCCTTCAGAATCAGCTTGCGCGAGGCGTCGTAGAAGACCTGCCCGGGGACGGTGTAGAGGTGAAAGCGCGTGCGAAAGCCGCGGATCTCCCCCAGGTCGAGCGGCAGGAAATCGAAAAAGAGGGTCCGGTCGGTCTCGGTGGCGAGCGAGATCAGCTTTCCCTTCGAGTTGGGATTGGTCTTCTCGTAGACGTACTTGATGTTGGTGGTCTTGCCGCCCAGGCCGGGGCCGTAGTAGACCAGCTTGCAATTGATCTCGCGCGCCGCGTAGTTGATGAACGTCATGGCCTGGTCGGATCGTCCCCGCTCCGCCTCAGTCGCTGAACAGCTTGTCGATGTCCTCGTCGGTGATCTCCGCGAACGGAGACCCGCCGGCCGCCGCCTTGCGCGGCATGGCCGATTTCTTCAGCATCACGTCCAGGATCGCTCCCAGCTCCGCCGAGCCCTTCTTCACGCGCAGGCGGACCAGCCCGAGCGAGGAGCGCTCGTCGAAGATCACCACCAGGATCACCCGCCCGCCGACCACCGAGATGTGCAGGTTGTCCCGCTCACCCTCGTGAAAGAGGATGGAGAACTCCTTCTCGCCGATCAGCCGCGCCAGCGAGTCGGTGGCCGCCACGTTGCCCGCGGCGAGCGAAGCGAGAGCGGTGGTGTCGATCGCCTCGAGCTCGCCCTCGGCGGCGATCTGCTGTCCGTTCTTGTCGACCAGGAAGACGACCTTGGCGTTGCACTCGGTCCGCAGACGCAGGATCACGTCGCGGATCTTCTGGTATTCCTCTTCGTGAAGAACCAGGTCCGAAGCCGGCATTCAGCGATTTCCCGCGCGCGTCATATCACAGCCACATTCGGGCCGCAAGGAAGCCTCCCGTCACCCGCCTCCCGGGCCGCGTCGGCACACCGGTGCTCCAGAAGGCCACGCCTGCCAATATGAGGCGCGCAAACCCAAAGATCAACGACACGCCACGGCGTCCCTGGCGCCGTCGCCGCCGCACCTAAGTCCTTGGCAGATCGATCGTTTCAGGATGGACGTGCTCCTCGGCCTGTGCCACGGCCGAGGCCCCGCGGGCCAGAAACTCGGCGCGCGGGATGAAGGTGAATCCGCAGGGCGTGTCCGGAGAGATGATGTCCCGGTCACGCAGGTCGCGCTCGTCGATCGGGAAGAGGCGGCAGACCTTCGGCTTGATTTCGTGAATCGAGCAGCGCACCGGCTCCGCCTTCTGATCGAGAAGGGGGCAGGTGAACATCAGGTGGCAGCAGGCGCCGGTGCGGTGGCAGGAGCCGACGCGGCGTGCCAGGCTCTCGCGCACGTACCCGGGGCGAAAGTGCGCCAGGACGAGGCGCCGCACCTTGCCGCGCGCCAGGGTCAGCCGCTGGCGGAAGGTCAGGGACGAGGTGGGCCGCAGCACGAGTCCCTCCCGGCACGCGGGCGGCTCGATGCGCTGCACGCCCGGATGCGTTTGTCTGAGATGATCGAGGCCTCCGGGGAGTCCGGTCCCGCGGATTCAGTATTCCATGGGGCTTTCAAATCTGTTAAGCGCACGATTGTGATTGCTTCCGGAGGTGCGGAATCCTACCTTGATCGGCATGAAGCCGGTCGCCCTGATCGATGACGACATCCGGCCCGGCGAAGCCGGGGAGCCGGAGGCGCTGCGCGGTTTCTCCCGCGAGCACCGGAGGATCCTCGTCGTCGACGACGAGGAGGTGATCCTCGATCTCGTCTCGGACGCCCTGCAGGCCCGGCGCTACCAGGTCGACCTGGCCCGGAGCTGCAAGGAAGCCCTGCCGCAGATCCTGTTCCGCGACTACAGCGGCATCGTGCTCGACATCGCTCTGCCCGATTCCAACGGCCTCTTCCTCTACCGCCAGATCGTGCGCCGTCGGCCGGCCCTCGGCGCCCGGGTCGTCTTCGTCACCGGCGCCCTGGAGAAGGCCGCCGCGAAACTCTTCGCGCGGCTCGCTCACCGCCGGGTGCTGCTGAAGCCGTTCGATCTCGACGAGCTGATCGAGGCTATAGGCGACGTGACCGGCCCGCCGGTGCAGCGGGGGCCGGCCGGCTACGGCCCTCAGGGCCTCGTCCCCAGAAGGTAGTCCCGCCGCATCACCTCCATGCCCTCGTTGGCGAAGTAGTTGGTGAGAATGCGCGCGGCGTAGTCGGCTGCGGCCGCGGCCGTCGCGCCGACCCACTGCTTCGGCATCGCGGGCGCCTTGGGATCGAAGCGGTTCATGTTCCAGAACGATCCGTCGGGAAGCCGGACGGTCGCGATCCAGTGCCCCGGGGCCTTCTCGACCAGGATGGTGTAGGTCTCCTCGGTTTTCTGCCGGGTCCGGACAGTGTATTGGAAGGCGGTCTCGGAAGACATTGTGGTGCCCCATCCCTTTTCGGCGGGGCCCGCTCCTACCCCGACCGGATTGATCACGATCACCGAACGGGCGCGCCGGCGGGCCGGAACGGTGCTCGTCTCGATTCCATGCGCCGCGGGCCGCGCTGCGCGAAGGGGCCCGTCACCTCAGAGCGCCAGGCGCTCGCCGCGTCCGGCGTCCCGGGCCCGGGCGAGCACCAGAGCGGCGGCGGCGACGTCCTGCACGCCGACCCCGGTCAGGTCGCAAACGGTGATCTCGGAGTCGGTGCGACGTCCCGGCTTGATCCCGGCCGCGATCTCGCCCAGCTCGGCGTCGATCTTGCTCTCGGCGATCATCCCCGAGGCGACCGCGTGGTGGATCTCTCCGAGCCTCAGGCACTGCGCGCGACTGTCGGCGACCAGCCGATCGGCGCGCGCCAGGAGGGCTGTTTGCAGCTCCTGCTTGTCCGGCCCATCGGACCCGACGGCGTTCACGTGCGTGCCCGGGGCGACCCACTCGTCCTGGACCAGCGGCTCGTGGCTGGCCGTCACGGTCACGACGATATCGGCCCCCTCCACCGCTTCGCGGACCGTGGCGACCGGAACGAAGCGGCACCCCGGCGGCATCCCGGGGAGCCGCGCCAGCTCCTCGGTGCGGGCACGCGCGCGCTCGGGGCGGCGGCCCCAGAGGCGCACCTCTCGGAACGCCCGCACGCGGGCCAGTGCCTCGACCTGGAAGCGCGCCTGCCCTCCGCTTCCGACCACCCCCACGACGCGGGCGTCCCGGCGCGCCAGGTGCCTGGCGGCGACCGCGCCCGCGGCCCCGGTGCGCAGATCGGTGATGTAGCCGTTGTCGAGAAGCAGAGCGGCCGGCACGCCGGTCCGTGCATCGAACACCAGCACCAGGCCGTCATTCTGCGGCAGCCCACGCTCCGGGTTGCCATAGAAGCCGGAGGCGACCTTGACGGCGTAGTGCGACCCGCCCGTCAGATGCCCCGCCTTGACGTGGATCTCCCCGTGGCTTTCGGGGATGTCCAGGTTGATGACCGCCGGCGACTGCGCCCGTCGGGTGGAGTAGGCCGCCAGCGCCTTCTCGACCGCCTCGATGCACTCCCCCGCGTCGAGGAGGGTCCGAATCTCCGACTCGCGCAGGATGAGCAGAGAACGCTGCATGGCCTAAGCCTACCACCGGCGGGGCGCGCGCCGCCAGCGCGCGCGGTCGCTGCCGATGGACTCCGCGTCCGGCGCGCTTTACTGCCAGGTCCCCCTCTGTTATCCTGCGCCGCATCCGTCCGAGGAGCGCGCCGCGAGGCCTCGACAGGAGACGCGCCGGGCGGGTCAGGAGGAGCCGTGCGGATCGAGCCGTTCCGGATGGAAAGGATGCAGTCGACGTACGAAAATTACGTGGATTACAACCTGTCGGAGAGCGGCGTCCACCCGATGAGTCTGCGGGAGGTGCTGCGCGAGGCGGGCGACCCGGAGCGTCTCCTGGAGACCGGACTGGGCTACTGCCAGTCGAACGGCTCGGAGGAGCTGCGGGGCCTGATCGCCTTGTTCTACGAAGGAGCGCGACGCGAGAACGTCCTGGTGACCAACGGCGGGTCGGAGGCGAACTTCGCCTCCTTCTGGTCGCTTCTCGAACCGGGGGATCGCGTCGCCTACATGGTCCCGAATTATCTGCAAACGCGGGGTCTGGCACGCGCCTTCGCAGGGCGAACCGACGAGTTCCGCCTGGTGCGCCGGTCTGCCGGGGACGGGACGCGCTGGGCCCTCGACATCGAGGGGCTGCGTCGCGCCGTCACGAAGAAGACACGCCTCATCCTGGTGACCAACCCGAACAACCCGACGGGATCGGTGCTGACCGGCACGGAGATGGACGAGGTGGTCAAGGCGGCGCGCCGGGTGGGCGCCTTCATCGTCGCCGACGAGATCTACCGCGGCGCCGAGGTGTCGGGCCGCACGACACCGACCTTCTGGGGTCGCTACGAGCGGGTCCTGATCACCTCCGGCCTCTCCAAGGCGTTCGGGCTGCCGGGCCTGCGGATCGGCTGGGTCATCGGCCCGCCGAGGATCGTCGAGAGGATCTGGTCCTACCGCGACTACACGACCATCGCCATCGGGATGCTCTCGGATCGCCTGGCGCGTCTCGTCATGGAGCCGGCGCGCCGCGAGGCGATCCTCGATCGGACGCGCGGCATCATCCGCCACAACCTGCCGGTGATCGAACGCTGGATCCAATCTCATGCCGAGATCTTCGGCTACACACCGCCGGAGGCGGGGGCGATCGCCTTCCTGCGCTACGACCTGCCGATCGCCTCGACGCCGCTGGCCGAGCGGCTGCGCGAGGATCGGTCCGTCCTGATCGTCCCGGGAGACCAGTTCGGCCTGCCGCGCCACATCCGGGTCGGCTTCGGGTCGCAGGCCGACTACATGCTGCGCGGTCTCGAGCGGATCGACCTGACGATCCAGGAGCTGCGCGAGGGCCGCGGCAGGCGCCGGCGGGGAGCCCGGGGCGCGGGGCGGGCGCCCGAGCGCGGCAAGCGCGTGGCGGCCATCAGACGGGTTTCTCCGCGTCGAGCAGCGCGCGCGCGGCCCTGATCCCACCCTCGAGGTCGGTGACCCGGCCGTCGAGCTGCATCTCGTAGATCGCCCGGGTGATTCGCCCGACGGCGGGGCCCGGGCTCATCCCCATCTCCAGCAGGTGGCGCCCCAGGAGAATGGGCCCGGGCGGCTTCTCCTCGACGCCGAGAGCCCGGACCCGCTCGATGAACCACTCCTGCGCTTCGGTGGAAAAGTCGCCGGTCCGCCCCAGGCAGTCGGCGCGCGATACGAGATAGAGCAGCTCCGGCTCCAATCGGCGGGCCAGCCGGCGGAAGGCACCATCCCCGACGTTGTCGCGGTTCTTGAACCAGTGACTCGGGGCCAGGTGACTCGCCACCAGGGCGATCACCTGCTGGCGCAGGTCGAACCCACCGAGCGAGTGCAGGCCGAGGCGATCGAGGAAGGCGCGGGTCGGGGCGATGCCGGCCTCCTCGTGCTCGTAGGAGCGGATCCGCCCCTCGACCAGGGCGGTCGTCGCCGGCTTGCCGAAGTCGTGACAGAGCACCGCGAGCAGGACGGCAAGCTGCTTCTCGCGGCCGAGCTCCCGGCCGGCTCCGGAGCACTCGCTTTTCGCCTGGTCGAGCGCCATCAGTGTATGGACCCAGACATCCCCCTCCGGGTGCCATTCGGGCTCCTGGGGGCAGCCCTGGAGCGCCTTCAGCTCCGGAAAGAGCTGGTCGACGACGCCGAGCCTCCCGGCCCACTCGAGGCCGAGGGAGGGCCGCCGCGCCAGCAGCAGGAGCTTCTCGATCTCCCCCCACAGACGCTCGGCCGGGAGGTCCCGGAGATCGATCCGGCGACAGAGATCGACGGTCGCGGGATCGACGCCGAACTCGAGGCGGGCGGCGAACTGCACGGCACGCAGCACCCGGAGGCTGTCGTCGACGAAAGTGGCCGGATCGACCGCCCGCAGCAGGCGCCTGCCGAGATCCTCACCGCCGCCCCAGAGGTCGATCGATTCGCCCGTGAGCGGATCATGCATCATGGCGTTGATCGTGAAGTCCCGCCGACGCGTCGCCTCCGCGAACGACAGGTGCGGGTCGCCGGTCACCTGGAAGCCGCGGTGCCCCGGACCGACCTTCGTGTCGCGTCGCGGCAGACTGACGTCGATGACCGGGGGCGCCGACCCCGGGACGCGTTCCGATCGCGGCGGAGCCAGCTTGTAGACCGCGAACGACTGTCCGACCAGCTTCACCTCCCCGAAGCGACCCAGGATCTCAGCCAGCTTTTCGGGGGCCAGACCGTAGACCTCGAGATCGAGCTCGTCACCCCGCGGCAGCGCGGTCGACCCGGTCCGGCGCAGCGCCACCAGGTCACGCACCCAGCCGCCGACCAGGAAGGCGCGCCCTCCCGAGTCGCGCAGAGCGCGCGCGACCGCCACGACCCGCGCATCGAGGGCCGGCGATCCGTCCTGCTGCGTCATCGCCATACGCTCCGCGTCGTCCTGGCCCCAGTATAAGGGGAGCCCGGTGATGTGGAGAGCGTCCCACGCCCGGTATTCCGGGCCGGTCCGATCCCTGAGGGCCCTCCGCCGCAATACTCTCGGCACCACGTTGGGCGAACTGCTTGACTACCGTCGCCGGAACGCTACTTTTTACTATGGGTCTGTCCCAGGTCCGTCAACGCGTTGACGGGATCGTCCCGGGGGCCCGGGGATTTCTATTGCCGGGGGGTCGATGGCCATGAAGAAGGGGCGCTTCATTCCACGCACGCTCGCGGTCGTCGCGCTCGCCGGGGCCGCCCTGCTCGCCGTCGTCGACTGCTCCTCGTTCGTGCAGGAGCCGAAGGAGTCGTTGCGGATCGGGATCAACGTCTGGCCTCCCTTCGAGCTGATGTTCCTGGCGCGCGAGAAGGGGTTCTTCAAGGACGAGGGGGTCGAGGTCGATCTGGTCGACTTTTCCTCCTACACCGGCATCCTGCGCTCCTACCATCAAGGGAACATCGACGGCTTCTTCGGCACCCTGAACGAGATCCTCCTGACCGAGAACTTCCAGGACCTGCCGGCGGCGGTGCTGGTGTCGGACTACTCCTTCGGAGCCGACGCCATGGTGGCGCGCGATGGGATCACCGACCTCGCGCACCTGCGCGGCCGGCGCATCGCCTTCGAGGAGTCGGCTCTCGGATCGTACATGTTGCAGAGAGCCCTCGAGACCGCAGGCCTGAGCGATGCCGACGTCACCGCGGTCAACCGTCTTCCCGACGAAGGGGAGGAGGACTTCCGTGCCGGCAAGGTCGACGCGGCGGTCACCTACGAGCCGGGAGTCGGAAAACTTCTTCGCGAGCCGGGCGCGCGCGTTCTCTTCTCGTCGCGCGACATCCCGGGCGAGATCGTGGACGTCCTGGCGATGCGGCGCTCGGTCATGGAGGCGCGAGGCGAGGAGATGCGCCGGGTGCTCAAGGCATGGTTCCGGGCGCTCGCTTACATGAACGAGCACCCGGACGACGCAGCGGCGATCATGGCCAGGCGGGAGGGGGTGCCGGTCCATGACTTCCTGCAGGGGCTCCGAGGAGCCCACGTCCCCGACCTGCGGGAGAACCGGCAGCTCATGGGCTCGGCCACGGCGCCGGGGCCGCTCTACCAGACGGCCGATAAGCTGGGCCGCTTCCTGGTCCAGCGCCGCCTGGCCAAGAGGACCGCGTCCGGGGCCGACATCCTGCACCCCGAGATCGTCGGGTCCCTCTAAGGCGGGGGCCCTTGCGCCGAATCCTATCGCGGTTCCCCACCTCGAGCCTGATGGGCCTCGCCTTCACGATCCCGGCGATGCTGATCGCCGGTCTCCTGCTCTACTACCACTCGACCGTGGCCCAGTCTTATCTGGCCGAGGAAGGGGTGCGTTACGGCGACATTCTGGCCGATCAGATCCTGAGCGCCTCGCAACGCTTCCTGCGGCTCGGGTCGGTGGCCGCCGTGCAGGAGATGATCGAGGACACCGGGAGCCGGCGATCGGTGGTGCACATCGCCCTCGTCGGCAGCGACGGCAAAGTCATCGCCAGCAATCGACGCGAGTGGGTCGGCCAGGACCACGCCGTGATCCCCGAGCCGGCCTACGAGCAGGTCGAGAAAGCCGCACAGGCGACGCTGCAGACGCAGCACCGTCTGGTGGATGGCGGGAAGCGGATGATCCTCGTGTCACCGCTTCTCATCCAGGGCACGAACCCGATCCTGTTCAACTCGCGGGGCACTCTCTACCTCAAGATCGACCAGGAGAAGAGGCTGCATGAGATCTACTCGGCCATCCTGAGGCGCGGCAGCGTTTCGGCCTTCGGCATCCTGCTGGTCAGCCTGTTCCTGCTGCTCTGGGTGCGGGCGATCCTGGCGCAGCCGATCCTCAAAGTAGCAGGGTTCCTGCGCCGCTTCGCCGCCGGCACCGCCGAAGAGCCTCCGAGGGTTGGCGGGCCGCTGGAGGTGGCGCAGCTCGTCCAGGACGTCGGTTGGATGGTGCGCGACCTCAAGGAGAAGCAGGCCGCCCTCGCGGCCTCGGAGGAGCGGCATCGCAGTCTCCTGGAAGGGGCGTACGATGCGATCCTCACCGTCGATCCCTCGACCGGCCGGATCCTGGAGGTCAACGACATGTTCTGTCGTCTCTTCGGCTATCGGGCCGAGGAGGTGAGAAGCCTCGACCTGATGGAGCTGCACCCGCAGGCCGACCGTGAGCGGATGCTGAGGGCCTACCGCGAGGCGGCGGCCGGCCATCCCGAGTTCCACGACATCCCGTGCGTGCGCAAGGGGGGCGGACGCTTCTCGGTGGATATCCGCGGCGGGCCGATCTCACTGAGCAACAGGACGGTGACCGAGTGGATCCTGCGCGACACGACCGAAAGGCGCACGCTCGAGACCCAGCTTCGCCAGGCCCAGAAGCTGGAGAGCGTCGGCACTCTGGCGGGCGGGATCGCCCACGACTTCAACAACCTCCTGACCGGCATTCTCGGCTACACGCGGCTCGTCCTGAGCCGCATGAAGCCGGAGGACGCGAACCGCAAGCAGATGGAGGTGATCGAGCGCTCGGCGTTGCGGGCCGCCAACCTGACCGCGCAGCTCCTGACCTTCAGCCGCCGCGCCGCCAGCCGGCCCGCCCCCGGCGACCTCCAGGAGATCCTGGCCTCGACGATCGAGACGCTGCGGGCCAGGCTGCCGCCCGGGGTCGTGCTCTTCGTCAAGCGGAGGCACGATCTCTGGACCACCGCGGTCGACCAGGCGCAGATCCAGCAGGTGCTCCTGCACCTGTGCGCCAATGCGGCCGACGCCATGCCGGAGGGCGGCCAGCTCACCATCGAGACCTCGAATCGCACTCTCACCGAGCTCGATTGCCGCGGCAATCTCGAAGCGCGCCCCGGGCGCTTCGTGACCCTGGCCGTGGAGGACACCGGTCGCGGGATCGACGCTTCGATCCGCCCCCGGATCTTCGAGCCGTTCTTCACCACCAAGAAGGCGGGCGAGGGGACAGGCCTCGGCCTGGCGATGGTCTACGGGGCGGTCAAGAGCCACGATGGCTGGATCGAGGTGGCGAGCGAACCGGGGCGCGGGGCGCGCCTCGTCGTCCACCTGCCGATCTGGGACCCCGCCGCGGCAGCGGACCGCCTGGTGACGGAGTCTCCGGCGGCGATCCTGGCGCGCCTCGCCGGCGTCGTCCCGGAGGGCCCGGCCATGCCCGCCGGAACGCCCGAGCCGGCGCCTCAAAAGGTGCACCGTCCGGCCGCCTCCCCGGGGGGCGGCCGGACGATCCTGGCCGTCGATGACGAGTCGACCGTCCTGGCGCTGGCGCGCGACATCCTCGAGATGTACGGCTACAAGGTCCTGACGGCGCGCAACGGCGAAGAGGCCCTGCGTCTCTACCGCGAGCGCGCGACGGAAATCGACCTCGTGCTCCTCGACCTCACGATGCCGGTGATGGGAGGACTCGAGTGCTTCCGCAGGATGCAGCGTGTCGACGCGCGGGTGCGCGTCGTGATCGCCAGCGGCTTCTCGTCCGAGAGCACCGCCTCGGAGGTACTGGCGGAAGGGGCGATCGGCTACATCTCGAAGCCCTACGATATCGATGTCCTCGCCCGGGTCATCCGCGAAGCGCTCGAGAAGAGTCCGGGTTCGCCCGCGCCCGGGGCCGGCGCCGCGACTCCCTCACCCGCCTCCTGATCGCCGACAAAGAGTGAGTCCCGGCGGCCCTGGCGGTCGCCCGGCGAGGACCGCCTCGTTTGACTCGAAAGCCACGTGGTCCTAAGATAGGACGCTCTGACCCAGGACCACGTGATCCCCAATCCACGGAGGTGATCCAGATGAAGAAGCTCATAGCACTGTTCGCCGTGTTCGCACTCGCCGCCCTTTCGGGCGCCGCGGCGTGTGATCACGACAAGGATAAGACCACGGCGGCCGCGCCGGACAACGGCGCGGCGACCCTCAGAGAGGTCAGCCTGACCGGATACCTGACCGACTCCTACTGCGGCGCCGCCAACGCCAACGCCAAGGGGAAGGGATGCGCCCTCGATTGCGTGAAGAAGGGGGCGAAGCTGCAGCTTTACTCCAACGAGAAGCTGTACAACCTCGACAAGATCGATTCGCCCGACTCGAAGGTCGGCGTCCAGGTGAAGGTGACCGGCACGCTGAACGAGGCCACCAACACCATCAAGGTCGCGTCGATCGAGCAGGTCAAGCAGAGCTGAGCGCGGAGCGACCCCGCTTCGGGCGGGACCCTTCACTCTGACGGCGCCAACGGACGAGGGGCCGCGGCGACGCGGCCCCTCCTGGCCTCCCGTCACCACTCATCGCCCCCACCTCGCCCGTCGATCCATCGGCAGGCTCGATTCAGCCAGTTTTCTGCGGCACGCCCCCCGTCTTGACCGTAGATTTTATGCTCCGCGTCAGGGCGTCTCATAGCCGGAATGAAGAGGACGGCCGGTTCGCCAGCCGACGTCGGTCCCGGTATGCGACGAAAGCCTGACCCGCCAGGAGCTTCAGGGCTGGTCCGGCGCCGAGTCCCGGACCGCGCGGCCCTGGCGTGGGTCTTGCTCTTGCTTCGGGATCACACTTGGCAGCGGTGGGATCGTTTGCTGGGAGGGATTCTGATGCTCCGTGGAGAGAGGTGCCTTCGGTGGGCCGCGGCCTCGCTGGTCGTTCTGACCGGTTACGGCGTCTCGAATCGGGCCCGGGCCGCCGACCTCAACGGGTTTCTACGCGAGAAGGGGCACGGCGATGTGGCGATCTCGTACACGGCGCAGAGCTACGACCACTTCTGGGCGGGCACGACGAGGGTCGCCGACCCGATGGTGGGGAAGGTCACCACGGACAGCACCACTCTCTGGTTCGACTACGGGGTCACCGATCGATTCACGGTCATCGCCAACCTCCCCTACATCGATACCCGCTCCGACGGGGCGGCCGGGTTCGGACAGGGGGCCCTCCAGGACATCACGCTCCTGGGCAAGTACCGCCTCGCGTCGTTCGGCTCGGGGGTTCGCAGCACGGTCGTCGGCGCCGTGGGCCTGCGGACCATCGCCTCCAACTACGAGATCCAGAACAGCGTGGTCGACATCGGTGACGGGACCGCCGACTGGCTGGCGCGCCTCGTCTACCAGATCGAAGCGGGGCGCGTCTACGTCTCGCAGCAGATCGGGTTCGACCGGCGCGGCGGTGATGCGCCGGACGGCATTCCGCTGCACACCGAGATCGGCGCCACCTGGGGCCCGGTCACGGTCAACGGCTTCTATTCCAGGCTCGACGCCAGGGGCGGCACCGATATCGGATCCGGGGCGCCATTCCCGAGCAACAAGGAAGAGTACGAACGCGCCGGGGGCAAGGTCTACGCCCGGGTCTCCGACGTCATCG
The DNA here is from genome assembly GCA_035762745.1 of Candidatus Polarisedimenticolia bacterium. Taxonomy (GTDB): domain Bacteria; phylum Acidobacteriota; class Polarisedimenticolia; order Gp22-AA2; family Gp22-AA2; genus DASTNM01. The sequence goes on along the minus strand of DASTNM010000278.1, from coordinate 8,875 downwards.
GCCTGTCAGCGATGTTCTTCACGACGCTGAGCGGCCGCAATACGGGCGACGCCACCGGCTACGCCGGAGGAATCAATCTCCGTTTCTGACGGAAGGATCGAGGGAGAGACGAGTATGCATCGCCAAGGCCAATGGTCGGGATGGAGTTCTTTCGCGTCGGCACGGACGCTCGCGCTGGTCGCGACGGTGCGACGCACCGGATATCCGGCGCCACGCCGGGAAATGAGGCGGCGCATTGTTCTCCTAGGCATCCTGGTGCTGGCGGCCGGTCCGCTCCTGGTTGTCAAGCGGGCCCGGGCCGACGAATCGAACGGGCTGGGGGATGTCAGGAGCTTCCAGCACATGAGTCAGGAAGACATCGTCGCGGGGAGGCTGCCCCTCGATCGGATCATCGCGCACGGCAAGCTGCTGTTCGACACACCGCTCAACCGGCTTGATGGACAGGGAAGGCCTGCGACAACCGGCGGCGGGGCGAAGCGGGTCGCCGACCAGCCGCCGTTCATCAGAACCTCGGCCCCTGACTCCTCCGCCTGTGCCGGCTGCCACTCTCAGCCACGCTCTGGAGGCGGGGGCGATTTCGTCGCCAACGTCTTCGTCCTGGCGCAGACCCTTGACCCGGTCACCACCTCGGTCGATGCGGAGTTCAGCAACGAGCGGAATACGCTGGGAATGATGGGGGCCGGTCCGGTTGAAGCTCTGGGACGGGAGATGACTCGCGACCTGCTCGGCATCCGGGATGAGGCGCGGCGGAGGGCGGCCGCCACGGGGCAGCCGGCCACCCTGCCCCTCAGGACCAAAGGAGTCGATTTCGGCTCGGTCACCGCCTTCCCGGACGGGCGGCTCGACACCAGCCGCGTCGTCGGCGTCGACGTCGATTTGGTGATCAAGCCGTTCCACCAGAAGGGTGTTGTGCGATCGATTCGCGAGTTCACGGTCAATGCGTTCAATCATCACCACGGCCTCCAGGCGGTGGAGCGGTTCGGCCTCGAGCGCACCGGGACGCGCGACTTTGACGAGGACGGGGTCGAGGACGAGATGTCGGTCGGTGACATCACCGCCGCCACCCTGTACCAGGCAACGCTGAACACCCCGGGTCGCGTGCGACGTGAGGACCCGGTGCGAGGCGCAGCGGTTCGGGCGGGCGAGGCGAAGTTCGGGATGATCGGCTGCACGAGCTGCCACGTCCCCAAAATGACGCTTGATTCTCCGATCTTCTGCGAGCCGTACGGACTGAATCCCGCAGGGACGTTCAGCGACACCTCGGCCTCCTACTGCTTCGACATGACACGGGATGGTCCAAAGCCGAGGCTGGAGCGAAGTGGTCAAACGGCGATCGTCCGGGCCTTCACCGACCTCAAGCGGCACGTGATCTGCGATGCCGAAGTGAGCCACTACTGCAACGAGAAAAAGATTCAGAGCGGCGTCCCCACCAATCAGTTCATCACGCGTAAACTGTGGGACGCCGGAAACTCGGCGCCCTACGGCCACCGCGGCGACTTGACGACGCTCACGGAGGCGATCGAGGCTCACGGCGGTGAAGGGCGGGCGGCGCGCGATGCCTTCCTGGCGCTGCCGCGGGCCGATCGGGACGCCATCATCGAATTCCTCAAATCGCTGCAGATCCTGCCGGACGGCTCGCCGATCGAGACCCCGGAGTCGGCGCTGAAGGCCTCCTCGCTCAACGACCGTTAGCCGGGAATCGCCCCGGGGATCGAGACCGGTCGCGATGTACGGCCCTCGGCCGGGGTGCGCTATAGTGAGGATCGTGAGCGAGGCGCGGTCCTCACGGCGTCATCCCGGCTGGATCGCGGGGTTCGGCTGGCTGACCGGCCTGTCGGTGGCGGCGGTCCTGGCGATCAACCTGGCCGGGATCGGTGGCATCGCGGTCGCCCGGCGGGGGATGTCGGAGGAGGCCGAACGGGTGTTGCGGCTCGAGACCGCGGCGCGCGCCCGGCGGATCGAAAGCATCCTGGCTTCGACCCGCGGTGACCTGGCATTCATGACCGGCTCCCCGATCTTCTTCGGACTCGAAAAGGCGCTGCTGTCGCGCGACCCGCGCGAGGCGCGCTGGCGGCGGCTGGAGGCCGAGGGGGCGTTCCTGCTCTTCCTGCGCGGGCATCCGGAGGTGGCTCACTTGGTGGCGCGGTCGGAGCGTGGAACGCCGCTGGTCGAGGCGGGGCGCAGGGGGGGCATCCCGGTTCTCTGGGTCTCGACAGCGGAATCGGAGCCGGGCTCCGCGTCCGCGGGCCCCTCCGTGCCCCGGAACCGCCCGGGGGCGGAGGACCACCCGGCACGGGCCGGCCTCGACCCGGTGCCCGGCCGGGTCACCGGTCTGTTCGAGTTCACGGCCGGAGTACGCAAGATCTCGGGCGCCGCCACTCTCGAGGCGACGATCGACGCCCGTCGGCTCCTGGCGCCGGATCAGACGCTCGACGATCCAATGCGCGCCTGCCTCCTCGCCGACGGGGATGGAGCGGCGCTGGCGGGCGGAGAGCCTCAGGCGACGCCGGGTGCGCGGCGCCCGGTCGCGGTGGCCCCGCGGCCGGAACGGGGTGCGATCGTGTCCGTGTCTCCGGTCGAAACGGAGGGCTGGAGCGCCCCCTCCCCCTGGCGGCTCACCTGCGTGCGCCGGCGCGACGCGACGGTCGCCCTGATCGAGCCTCTGGCCAACCGCTACCGGACGATCCTCGTGCTCAACCTCGTCGTGATGAGCCTGACGATCCTGCTCGGGGCTTTCGCCATCCAGCAGACGCGCCGCCGGCAGCGCGTCGAGGCGGAGGCCCTCAGAGAGGCGCGCGAGCGCGAGCTGGAGCGGCAGCTCTTCCACGCCGAGCGGCTGAGCACGGTCGGCAGGCTGGCGGCGGGGATGGCGCACGAGATCAACAACCCGCTGGAGGGGATGTCGAACTATCTCGGCCTCGCGCGCGAGGACCTGGGACGCGGCGACGCCGCCGCGGCGCACCGCCGGCTCGACGGCGTCCAGGAAGGTCTGCAGCGCGTGGTCGGGATCGTCAGGCAGGTGCTGGCGCACGCCGACCCCGCGACGGCGCCGAAGAGTCCCGTCGACCTCAATACGGTTCTCCTGCACACGGTGGAGTTCGTCCGCTCGCGCCCGGAGTTCCGCGCCGTGCGCTTCGAGCCGCGGCTGCACGGCGAGCCGCTGAGGGTGCTGGGTCGCCAGACGCTTCTGGGGCAGGTCTTCCTCAACCTGCTGCTGAACGCCTGCGAGGCGCAGCCGCAGGGAGGGGAGGTCACGGTCGCCAGCCGGCGGGAGGGCCGGGAGGCGGTGATCGAGATCGCCGACCGGGGGCCCGGCGTCCCGGAGTCCGACAGCGCCAGGATCTTCGAGCCGTTCTATTCCACCAAGCAGTCGACCGGGCTGGGGCTGTCGATCTGCTACGCGATCGTGAGGCAGCACGACGGCGAGCTGGGGGTGGCGGCGCGGCCGGAAGGGGGCGCGGTCTTCACGCTCCGCTTCCCGATGGCGGAGAGAGACGAGGCGGGCGCGCCGGGGCGCCGCACGATCTCCGAGGGACGCGATGGCTGAGGCGCCTGCGGGAGCGAGTGGCCGGACGCCGCCGCGCGGGCGTGTCCTGGTGGTGGAGGACGAGCCTTACGTCCGCATCTCGCTGGGAGAGCTGCTGCGCGCCCGGGGGTTCGACGTCGATCTGACCTCCACGGTGGCCGACGCCCTCGCCGCGCTCGGCCGGGCGCCGGTCGACGTCGTGCTGTCGGACTTGAGGCTCCCGGGCGCCGACGGGCTCGAGCTGGTGCGCCGGCTCCAGGCCGCGTCTCCCGAGGTGCCGGTCGTCATCCTGACCGGGCAGGGGACGATCGCCTCGGCGGTCGAATGCATCAAGGCGGGGGCCGTCGACTACATCCTGAAGCCGGCCGATCCCGGCGCGCTCGAGGTGGCGCTCGAGCGGGCCCTGGCGACCCAGGCGCTCCGGCGCGAGGTCGACTACCTGCGCCGCGGCGACGAGGACGACTCCAGCCTGCCGATCGGCGCGAGCCCCCCGTGGCAGCAGGTGATGAAGAAGGTCCGGTCCGCCGCACCGAGCGACGCGACCGTCCTGCTGCTCGGCGAGTCGGGGACCGGCAAGGAGCTGATCGCCAGGCTGATCCATCGCCTCGGCCGCCGCAGCGGCGCGCCGTACGTGCGCGTCAACTGCGCCGCCATCCCCCTGGAGATGTGGGAGAGCGAGTTCTTCGGGCACCGTCGGGGCGCGTTCACCGGCGCGACCGCCGATCGCGAGGGGCGCTTCCGGCTGGCGCACCGCGGAACCCTGTTCATGGACGAGATCGGCACGATGCCCCTCCCGGCGCAGGCCAAGATCCTGCGCGTGCTCCAGGACGGGGAGTTCGATCGGCTGGGGGACGAGCAGCCGACCCGGGTCGACGTGCGCATCGTCGCGGCGACGAACACCGACCTTCAAGGTGAAGTGACGGCGGGGCGCTTCCGCCAGGATCTCTTCTACCGCCTCAACGTCGTGCGCATCGAGCTGCCGCCCCTGCGCAGCCGACCGGAGGACATCCCGCTCCTGGCGGGGCGCTTCGTCCGGCAGATCGCGGCGCGCCTCGGACAGAGGGCGCCCGAGATCGAACCCGAGGTCCTGGCCGATCTGACCGCCTATTCGTGGCCCGGGAACGTGCGCGAGCTGCAGAACGTGATCGAGCGCGCCCTGATCCTGAACCCCGGCGGCAGCCTCGCGCCTCTCGACATCCCGTCGGTCCTGGACGGGGCGCCGACGGGCGCGGCGGGCGCCCCCGGCTCGGAGCTCAACCTGCGAAGCGCCCTCGGGCGGCGTGAGAGGGAGACCGTGATCGAGGCGCTGCGGCGCGCCGCCGGCGTGCGCAAGGAGGCGGCGCGCCTCCTGGGGATCGACCAGAGGAACCTCGCCTACTACTTCCGCAAGCACGGGATCGATCCGGACAGGCTCCCCGATGGCTGAGAGTCACGGCGGCGAGACGCCGTCGCAAACGGCCCCGCCCCCCCGGATGGCCCGCCTTTCGAACGACGGCGCCCTGCTTCCCGTGGCCCTGGTCTTCGAAGTGGTGAACGCCGCGTACCTGGCGGCCTTCGACTCGGCGACGATCTTCTACCATGTCCAGGTCGTGCTGCACGTCGCGGTCGGGATCCTCCTCGCATTGATCGTCCTGTGGCGCGGCGGTCCTGAGATCCTCGCCCGCTGGCGGCACGCCGGGACGACCGGCGCGGGGCGCCTCGCCCTCGGGGCTTTGGTGCTCACCGTCCCGGTCGCGATCGCCAGCGCGGCGATTCTCGCCGTGACCGGCACCGCGACGCCCTGGCGGCGGCTGCTCCTGGTCCACATCGTCTCGTCGGTGCTGGCCCTGGCGGCCGCCGTGGGGTGGACCGTCACGCGCGGCGATCGGCGCCGCGTCCGGCGGGCGGTCGCGTTCCTGGCCCTCGCCTTCGTCTTCCCGCTGGCGGTGCGCGGCTACCGCCTCGCCGTCCCGCTCCATGCGGCGACGATCGAGAACCCGCTCGAGCCGCCGTTGACGCCGTCCCGCGAAGGGGCCGGCGAGGGAACCCCTTTCTTCCCCTCCTCCGTGAGAACCGTCGGCGACCGGCTGATCCCGGCCGACTTCTTCCTGGAGTCGAAGGCCTGCGGCAACAAAGGGTGCCATCCCGACATCACGGCGCAGTGGGACTCCTCGATGCACCACTTCTCGTCGTTCAACAACCAGTGGTACCGCAAGTCGATCGAGTACATGCAGGAGGTGGTCGGGACGCAGCCCTCGAAGTGGTGCGGCGGCTGTCACGACCAGGCGGTGCTCCTGACCGGCCGGATGGACACGCCGATCGTGCGGCAGATCGACACGCCGCAGGCGCAGGCCGGCATCGGCTGCCTCGTCTGTCATTCGATCGTCCACGTGAGCGACACCATGGGGCAGGGAGGTTACGTCCTGGAGTACCCCGAGATGCACCGGCTGGTGGCCAGCAGGAACCGCGTGCTGCAGACCCTGCACGACTACATGACCCGTCTCGACCCCGGGCCCCACAAGGCGACGATGCTGAAGCCGTTCCATCGCCAGTCGCGCGCCGAGTTCTGCTCCGCCTGCCACAAGGTGCACCTCGACGTGCCGGTGAACCACTACCGCTGGTTCCGCGGCTTCAACGAGTACGACGCCTGGCAGGGGAGCGGCGTCTCCGGGCAGGGGGCGCGGGCGTTCTACTACCCGAAGGAGTCCAAGGACTGCGGCAACTGTCACATGCCGCTGGTGCGCTCTCAGGATCAGGGGAACATCGACGGCTTCGTCCACTCGCACCGCTTCCCGGGCGCCAATACCGCCGTGCCGTTCGCCAACCACGACCAGGAGCAGCTCCAGGCGACGAAGGAGTTCCTGGCCGCCGGCATCCTGACGGTCGACATCTTCGCCGCCTCCGAGGAGGACCGGGCAGGCCGCCTCACCGGCGACCAGGACGCGGCGGGCCGCGCCACGGCGGCGGGCGATGCGGACGAGCCGCAACCGTCCTCGTTCCTGCCGGAGCCGCCGGACACCGGCGGCCCGTCGATGTCCGCCGCGACCCGGGGCGCGGCAGGGCGGCGCGCGGCCGGCGCCGCGCCGATCCTCGTGGCGCCGCTCAACCGCGCCGCCCCGTTTCTGCGGCCGGGCGGCGTCTACCGGGTCGACGTCGTGGCGCGCACCCGCGGTGTGGGGCATTTCTTTCCCGGCGGGACGGTCGACGCCTTCGACGTCTGGCTCGAGCTGAAAGCGGAGGATGCCGGGGGCCGCGTCATCTCCTGGAGCGGCTACGTCGAGGACGACGGCCGCGGCCCGCTGGATCCCGGGGCGCACCGCTACCGTTCGCTGATGATCGACGCGCGCGGCAATCCGATCAACAAGAGGAACGCCTGGGCGTCGCGGGCCCTGGTCTACGCCCGCCTCATCCCACCCGGCGCGGCCGACGTCGGCCGCTTCAAAGTCGCGATCCCGGGCGACGCGCGCGGACCGATCACCCTCACCGCCCGGATGAACTACCGCAAGTTCTCCTGGTGGAACACGCAGTTCTCGTACGCCGGCGTGCGCGACCCGTCGGTGCCGGGCTTCGCGGTCTCTCCCGACTTCGATGATGGTCCGTTCGTCTTTCAAGGCGACACGTCGAAGGTCTCGGGACGAATCAAGGCGATCCCCGACCTGCCGATCATCGTCGTGGCCGAGGACAAGGTCACCCTGCCCCTCGCCGCCACGGGGCCGGGCGCTGCCCAGGGGGGTCGCGAGGCGATCCGGCGGGCGGTCACGTCCCCGCAGGGGTTCGACCGCGAACGCTTCAACGACTACGGGATCGGCATGCTGCTGCAGGGCGACCTCGTCTCCGCCCGGGCGGCCTTCGAGAAGGTGATCGCGATCGACCCGCGGTACGCCGATGGTTACGTGAACCTCGGTCGCGTCCTGGTCCAGGAGGGGGATCACGAGGCAGCCCTGCCGCTCCTGGAGCGCGCCCTCGCCCTCGATCCGCGCCTCGGCAGCGGCCATTACTTCCTGGCTCTGGCCCTCAAGGCGCGCGGCCGCTACGACGACGCCCTCGAGCATCTGCGCGCCGCGGCCGACCGCTTCCCGCGCGACCGGGTGGTGCGCAACCAGATCGGGCGCATCCTCTTCCTGAAGCGGCGGCACGCCGAGGCGATCGCCGAGTTCGAGAGGACCCTGCGGATCGACCCCGAGGACCTGACGGCGCATTACAATCTGATGCTCTGCTACCGGGCGCTCGGAGACGAGGCGGACGAGAAGCGCGAGCGGACCCTCTACACGCGCTTCAAGGCCGACGAGTCGGCCCAGGCGCTGACCGGTGACTACCGGCGCCTCAACCCGGAAGACAACCTGGAGCGCCAGCCGATCCACGAGCATGCCGGCCGCTACCCGGGGGCGGGGCCGGCGGGAAAGAGGGGGAGCGGACGATGAGGACGAGGCGGATCCCGGCTCTCGGCGGCGCGCTGGTCGCCGCGCTGGCGCTCGCCGGCTGCGGCCGCAACGAGGTCGCGCCCGCGAAGCAGCCGGAGCCGGTCGAGGCCCCGATCCCGGTCCAGTTCACCGACGTGACGCAGGCGGCCGGCCTCCGCTTCGTCCATAACAGCGGCGCCTTCGGCCGGAAGTACCTGCCCGAGACAATGGGCTCGGGCGTCCTTTTCTTCGACTACGACGGCGATTCCCGGCCCGACCTATTCTTCGTGAACGGCACCGACTGGCCGGAGCGCCATCGCCGGGCGACGCTGCCGGCGCTCTACCGCAACCGCGGGGACGGGACATTCGAGGAGGTCACCCAGAAGGCCGGCCTCGCCGTCGAGCTCTACGGTCTCGGCGCCGCCGCGGCCGATTACGACAACGACGGGCACGTCGACCTGTTCATCAACGCCCTGGGTCCCGATCGCCTGTTCCACAACCGTGGGGACGGCACGTTCGAGGACGTGACGGCGAAGGCCGGTGTCTCCGATCCGGCCTTCGGGTCCAGCGCCACCTGGATCGACTTCGACCGCGACGGGCTCCTCGATCTGTTCGTCTGCAACTACGTCCAATGGAGCGCCGCCGCCGACATCTACTGCACGCTCGACGGGGAGCACAAATCGTACTGCACCCCCGAGTCGTACAGGGGGGCGACGAACCGCCTGTACCGCAACCGCGGCGACGGCGCCTTCGAGGACGTCACCCGCAAGGCGGGGCTCTTCAACCCGACCGGCAAGTCGCTCGGCGTCGTGACTTTCGACTACGACGGTGACGGCTGGTCCGACCTGGCGGTGGCGAACGACACGCAGCCCAACTACCTGTACCACAACCGCGGCGACGGCACCTTCGAGGAGGTCGGCACGACCGCCGGAGTCGCCTTCAGCGAGGAAGGCAAGGCGCGCGGCGCCAT
>DASTNM010000277.1:0-9131 GCA_035762745.1 Candidatus Polarisedimenticolia bacterium | reverse complement strand
TTCGGGAAACGGGCCTTCAGTTCCTCGAGGCCCTGCCGCAGGACCCGCCCCATCCGCTCCGCGTTGCCGACGAGGTCTTCCTCCTCGATGATTTCCACGGTCGCGTTGGCGGCGGCGCAGGAGACGGGGTTGCCGCCGAAGGTCCCGCCGAGGCTGCCGGGCATCGGGGCGTCCATGATCTCGGCCCGCCCGGTCACCGCCGCCAGCGGCATGCCGGCGGCCAGCGACTTGGAGGTGACCAGGAGGTCCGGCTCGATCCCCCAGTGCTCGCAGGCCCACATCTTGCCTGTGCGTCCGAAGCCGGTCTGCACCTCGTCGGCGATGAACAGGATGCCGTACTTGCGGCAGAGCGTCTGGAGGATCGGGTAGTACTCCTGCGGCGGCATGACGAAGCCGCCCTCGCCCAGGATCGGCTCGACGATCAGCGCCGCCACCGTCGCCGGGTCGACGTAGCGCTTGAAGAAGTCCTCCATGAAGGTGCCGCACTCGATGTTGCAGCCGGGATACTTCTTGCCCCACGGGCAGCGGTAGCAGTAGGAGTAAGGCATGCGGTGGATCTCGCCGGCGTAGGGGCCGAAGTGGTCCTTGTACGGGTGCACCTTGCTGGTGAGCGACATCGCCAGGAGCGTGCGACCGTGGAAGGCGTCCTCGAAGCAGATGATGCCCGGTCTCTTGGTGTAGTTGCGCGCCACCTTGACGGCGTTCTCGACCGCCTCGGCGCCGGTGTTCACGAAGAAGGTCTTCTTGGGAAAGGCGCCGGGGGTGATGCGGTTCATGGTCTCGGCCAGCCGCACGTACGGCTCGTTCAGCGTGACGTGGAAGCAGGAGTGCGTGAACTTCTCCACCTGCTGCTGCACCGCCCGCACCACCTCCTTCGGAGCGTGGCCGGTGTTCAAGACACCGATGCCGCTGGCGAAGTCGATGTAGCGATTGCCGTCCACGTCCTCCAGGATCGCGCCCTCCCCGCGGGCGATCACCACCGGCGTGATGTTGATCGGCCCCCGGGGGACGGCGGCCTGGCGCGCCTTCATCACCTCCTGCGATTTAGGCCCCGGGATCGGGGTCTTGATGACGACGTGCTTTCTCACCTCATCCCTCCTTCTTGACGGCGTCCCAGCGATAGGGATACCAGTACGGCTTGGCCTCGACCTTGTAGTCCATGTGAACGTGCTTCGGCTCGCGGAAGGCGTTCAGCCCCTCGATGCCGAGCTCGCGCCCGATCCCCGACTTGCGCATCCCCCCGAACGGGCCCGCGTCGTTGTCGGTCAGCGGATCGTTGATCCAGAAGGTCCCGGCGTGGATGTTCTCCATGGCGTACATGGCGTGCTCGAGGTTGTTGGTGTAGATGTTGGCGCCCAGCCCGTACTCCGAATCGTCGGCGAGCCGCACCGCCTCCTCGATCCCCCTGACCGGCATGATCGGGGCGATCGGCCCGAAGGTTTCGGAGCGCATGATCGACATCGTGTGGCTGACGTTGGTGAGCACCGTCGGCTCGAAGAAGAAACCCTTCTTCAGATGCGGCGGCCGGCGCCCGCCGCACAGCACCCTCGCCCCCTGCGACACCGCCTCTTCGATCCTGGCCTCGATCTGCTTGCGATGCGCCTCGCGGATGAGCGGCCCGCAGTCGATGTCGGGGCCGAGCGGGTTGCCGAGGCGCAGCGTCCGGGTGTGGGCCACGAACTTCTTCACGAACTCGTCGTAGACCGTCTCGAAGACGTAGAAGCGCTCGCCCGAGGTGCAGACCTGCCCCATGTTCAGGAAGGCGGCCCACACGGCGCCGCGCGCCGCGACGTCGAGGTCGACGTCGTCGCAGACGATGAACGGGTCGTTCCCGCCCAGCTCGAGGTTCAGCTTCTTCAGATGGGGCGCCGCCGCCAGGGCGATCGCCTTGCCGGTGGCGATGCTGCCGGTGAAGGCGACCAGCGCCGTGTCCGGGTGCACGATGAGCGGGTCGCCGACCTCGGTGCCGAACCCCGTGACGATGTTGACGACCCCCTTCCCGAAGATCGCCAGGTCCTCCGCCAGCATCAGGGTCGACAGCGACGTCTCGTTGGAGGGCTTGATGACCACCGTGTTGCCGGCCGCCAGAGCCGGCGCCAGCTTCCAGGTCAGGAGCAGCAGCGGATAGTTCCAGGGGACGATCGCCACGACCACCCCGTACGGCTCGTGACGCACGAAGTTGATCTGGTGCCTGGCCACCGGCGACAGGACCTTGCCGCCCTGATCCCGCGCCAGCTCGCCGTAGTAGTCGAAGCAGGCGGCGCACCACTCGATCTCGTCGAGGTTCTCGATGAGCGGCTTGCCTCCCTCGAGCGACAGCTGCCGGGCGATCTCATGGTGCCGGGCCCGCAGCCGGGCGGCGAACTGGTGCATCAGCGCGGCGCGCTCGACCCCGGGGACCAGGCGCCAGTCCCTGAACGCCTCCGCGGCCGCCTCGACCGCCTCGCCGGCGTCCTGGGCGTTGCCGCGCGGTACTTCAGCGAGGATCTCCTCGGTGGCCGGGTTGTCGATCGGGAAGGTCTTCTTGGAGGAGCTGCCGGTGAACCGGCCGTCGATCCACATCTTCTGCATGCCGCTCTCCTCGGGCCCCGGAGGCGCCCGGGACCGGCGCATTATACCCGTTCGGAGGCCCGGGGGCGGGCCTCAACTTCCGGCCGGACGGGCCGATATCTGACGGGACAGCTCCTGGGAGCGCGGCCGTGGAGAGCCGGATGATACGCCTGACGCTTTTGAGCGGCAAGGAGATCGCCATCAACTGCGACCGCGTGGAGCGGGCGGAGGCGATGCCCGACACCACCCTCCGCCTGGTCTCCGGCGAGTCGATCGTCGTCCTGGAGAGTCTGGACGAGCTGATCCGGCGCTTCGCGGAGCATCGCAAGGCGATCGCGGCCGCCGGGATCTGCGCGCTGCAGCAGAGGAATGAGCCATGAAGAGGTTCGATATCGCCACGCCATTGGGACTGATCGTGGCGGTGGGGTGCATCCTCCTGGGGAACTACCTCGAAGGCGGGCACATGAGCGCGATGATCCAGCCGACCGCCGCCCTCATCGTCCTGGGCGGCACCTTCGGCGCGGTGCTCGTGAGCTACCCGATGCCGGTGGTCCTCGGAGGGATCGGGTCGATCGGCCGGCTGGTCGCCGGCGGCGGCCCGGATGCGAAGGTGCTCCTGGGGGAGATCCTGCAGTACGCCGCCCAGGCCCGCAAGGCCGGCATCGTGTCGCTCGAGAAGGTCCTCCCGGGCGCCTCCGATCCCTTCCTGCGCCGCGCCGTCCAGCTCGCGGTCGACGGGCTCGACTCGAAGACGATGCAGGCCACGCTCGAGCTGGAGCTGACCCAGATGGACGAGCATGGCGAGCTGTACGCCAAGGTGTACGAGTCGGCCGGCGGCTACTCGCCGACCATCGGCATCCTCGGGGCAGTCCTCGGCCTCATCCACGTCATGTCGAACCTGTCGGACGTGAGCAAGGTCGGCGAGGGGATCGCGGTCGCCTTCGTCGCCACCATCTACGGCGTCGGCTCGGCGAACATCTTCTTCCTGCCGGCGGCCACCAAGCTGAAGCAGGCCCATCACTCCCAGATGGTGGTGCGCGAGATGGTCATGTTCGGGGCGCTGGCGATCCAGGAGGGACAGAACCCGAAGCTGATCGAGGACAAGCTCTCCTCGTTCCTGCACGACAAGAAGCGCTCCACGGGGGCCGGCGGCAAGGCGGCGGCCAGGAAGGCGGCCTGAGGCGCCGGTCGCCATGAGGAAGAAGAAGCCCCCCGAGCACGAGAACCACGAGCGCTGGCTGGTCTCCTACGCCGACTTCATCACCCTCCTGTTCGCCTTCTTCGTCGTCATGTTCGCCATTTCCCAGGTCGATGTGCAGAAGATGGGCCGTTTCGTCGAGTCGATGAACATCGCCTTCGACTTCCCGATCCCGGCCGAGGCGCCGATCCAGGGGGGCGGCACCCAGGGCCCGCACAGCGGCAAGCCGACCATCGTCCCCTCCAAGTCGATGATCCCCGAGCCGGTCACCACCCGCCGCAGCGTCGAGATGTGCAAGCAGATCGACGAGCGGGTGCGCGGCTCCGAGCTGGAGGGGAAGGTCCACACCCGGCTGAGCAAGCGGGGGGTCGTAGTCAGCCTGCGCGAGGGGGCCTTCTTCGATCCCGGCGAGGCCGACATCAAGCCCGATGCGCTGTCGAAGCTGCGGGCGATCGGCGAGCTCCTCGAGCCGGGTTCGATCCCGATCATCGTGGAAGGGCACACCGACAACACGCCGATTCACACACCGCAGTTCCCCTCCAACTGGGAGCTGTCGACGGCCCGCGCCGCCAAGATCGTCGCCTACCTCATCGATGAGCTGCACTACGACCCGCAGCGTCTGTCGATCGCCGGCTACGCGGAATACCGGCCGGTGGCGGAGAACGACACATCGGAGGGGCGCGCCGCCAACCGCCGCGTCGACCTGGTGGTCCTGACCGAGGGATCGGACGGCGCCGCCCCCAAGTAGCCCCGGCCGGCGGCTCAGATCTCCTCAAGACGCAAGGCGGAGAGCCCGGCCGCCAGCCGCCCCAGCAGCTCGTGCCGGCCCGCCGCCGCCACCCGCCCCAGGATGCGCCGCACCGAGGCGGGCGCCTCCGCGTGCAGCCTGTCGAGCGGACAGCTCGAGACGCGCCCCGCCGACGCCAGCAGCAGCGCCGCCTGCGCCCCCGGCCCCGACCCGCCAGGGCGCGGCGCGAAGCGCTCGCTCATCTCCTCGAACCGCCCCGACAGGATGAGCGCCGCGCCCAGCGCCTCCTCGGCCCGGTCCCACCCGGGAGCGAGCGTGGCCGCGTTGCGCAGCGGATCGAGAGCCTCCTCCACACGTCCCGCCTCGAGCAGCACCTCCCCAGCCCCCGCCCAGGCCCACGGATCGAGCGCATCGATCCGGAGCCCTTCCGTGCAGCGGAGCAGCGCCCCCTCCAGGTTCCCCTCGGCCCGCTCGACCGCCGCCGCCGCGAGGTGCGGCGCCGCACCACCCCCGGGAAGCGACGCCGCCTCGGCCGCGAGGGCGCGGGCCTCGGCGTGCCGTCCGAGCACCAGGAGCGCCTCGGCGGCCCGTGCCCGCGCCAAGGGGCCCGCCAGCGCCGGCTCGGAGTAAGGCCCGGCATCGCGCGTCTCGCGATCGAAACAGCGCCGCAGCCGCTCCAGCGCCCCTTCCACGGCGCGCGGCTCCCCGGCGGCCAGCAGGATCTCGGCGTCGGCGCGCAGGAGGTCACAGGCCACGCCGCGGTCGCCGCGCGCCTGCAGCACGCCGGCCGCCTCGCTCGCCCGGCCTGCGGCCAGCAGGGCGGCGGCCTGGAGACGGGCGGCATCGGCCCTCCAGGCCGCCGGCAGCGCGCCGACCTCGCCCGCCAGGGCCTCCAGAAGCGCCAGGGCCTCGGCCAGATGCCCCCCTGGCACCGCCCGGCCGCCGACCATCGGCAGAAGCTCGCGCGCCAGGAAGTAGCGCGCCGCCGGGTCGCCGCCGGGAGGCCCGGCCAGGCGGCGCAGGAGGGCGAGGTTGCGCTCCGACTTGCCGCGCCCGGCGCGCCGCGCCGCCAGATAGACGTCGTGCCCCGCCACGATCCCGGAGGGGGGAGGGGCGAGCGACTCTCTTCCGAGCCGGCGGGCGATCGAAGGAGTGATCTGCTCGTGGATCGCCCCGGCGTAGCGATGCTCCGGACGGTTGCGGAACAGGCGCACGAGGGGGTAGCGCCGCACCCCGCCACCGTCCAGCCGATCGGCGATCTCGATCGTGAGCGCCTCCTCGATGCTCTTCTCCAGCCGGGTGCGCAGAGTCTCGCTCGCGGGATCGCTCTCGATCCACTCGTCGGCGTCGAGGACCAGGATGAAGCGCCCGGAGGCGCGCGCCAGGGTCGCGTTGCGCGCCGCGGCGAAATCGTCGCTCCAGGGATGCTCGAAGACGACGGCGCCGCGCGCCGCCGCCAGGCGCGCCGTTCTGTCGCGCGAGCCGGTGTCGGCCAGCACGATCTCGTCGACCAGAGGCACGGCGGAGGCGAGACAGCGGTCGATCACGTCCTCCTCGTCGCGGGCGATCACGCAGAGACTCAAGAGCCGGTCGCGCATGGAGCAACCCTCCGCACCGCCGTTCCTGCAACGGCCGCGCCATCCTCCCCGGGCGGCAGGATCCGGCCGCCCGGGGCCGCGGACGGCCACGTTGACGGCGAGGCCCGGGCCCCAGCCTGCTCCCGGCGCGACGGCCGGGCGACTCCCCCGCCCCCCTCGCCGGGCCGGGTACGACGGGATCCCGACGGCCGAAGCCCCGGGGCGCCCGCCGGACGGCCGCGGGAGCGCGTGGCACCGCCCTTGCAGCCCGCCCCGGCCGGGGGTGACCTGACCATGCGCCAGGCCTCGGATCGGACCGTCCACCGGGCCCTCGGGGTGATCGGCGACGAGCTGACGGGCGTGACCTACGTCCGCTTCGACCAGCCGTTCCGGCACCTCCGCGAGCACGGCTTCGAGCTGTCCACGCTCGGCGCCTCGCTGACCCTGACGCGAGGCGCGGGCGGCTACGTCCCCGACCCCCGCCTGCTCGACGGCGTGGCGCTCTTGATCTTCCCGCAGATGATCGCCTCTCCCCGGCTGCCCGACGGCAGCCGCCTCGACGTCGTCGAGCCGCTGTGCGACGCCGCCGCGGCGCGCGGCATCCCGATCGTCTACTCGGTCGACGACGCGCTCGACCGGATCGAGACGCACAACCCGGCCTATGAGACGATCCAGGGGGCGATCGCCAACCTGGGAGTCATCCTGGCGCGCTCCGATGCGCTGATCGTCACCACGCCCGAGCTGGCGCGGAGGCTCGCCGGCCTGCGCCGGCCGACGCACCTGCTGCCCAACGCCATCGAGCCCCGCCGCTGGACGCTGCGCCCCCGGACCTCGGGCGAGCTGCGCGTCGGCTGGAGCGGCTCCGCGTCGCACCTCGACGATCTGCTGCTGATCCTCCCCGCCATCAGGCGGCTGCAGGAGAGGATCGAGTTCCGCTTCGTGCTGCACGGTCTGACCTGCCGCCCGATCGCCGAGGAGGTCGAGGAGATCGGCCGCCTCCGCGGCGGCCTGTCGGCGTCGCGGCGCGCCCGGGCCGACGCCTTCCTGGAGATGGCCGGCATCCTGCGCGCCATCAGGCACCGGCACGTCCCGTTTGGCAGCCTGGAATCGTTCTTCAAGACCCTGCCCGCCCTCGATCTCGACATCGGTCTCTGTCCCTTGCTCGACACGCCGTTCAACCGCCACAAGTCGGCGCTGAAGTTCTACGAGTACGCCGCCGCCGGCAGCATGACGATCGCCAGCGCCGTGCCGCCCTACGCCTCCGAGGTCTCGGCGCTCGCCGCCAACACCGTGGACGCGTGGCGCGACACCCTCGAGCGCTACCTCGGCGATCGCGAGGCGCGCGAGACCGAGCTGCGGGTGCAGCGGGAGTTCGTCCTGGCGGAACGAAGCATCGAGCGCCTGAAGTCGCGCTGGGCCGAGGCGCTGACGGCGATCCTCGCGGCGCCCCGGGGCGGCCGGGCCTCCGGGCCGTCCCCGAAGCCGATCGCCCCGGCGGCGCGGGAGGCGCGGCGTGCCTGAGACGCCCGACTCGCGAGCCCGCCTGAGCGCCGTCATGCTGACCCACGGCCAGTGGGAGTTCACCGCGCGCTGCCTGCAGAGCCTGCGCGACGACCTGGCCGCCGGGATGGAGCTGGTGCTGGTCGACAACGGCTCGACCGACGGCACCCCCGAGAGGGCCCGCTGGGAGGTGGATGCGGCGGCGCGGCTGACGATCCTGGAGAACCATGTCAACCTCGGCTTCCCCGCCGGCTGCAACCTCGGCATCGCGAAGGCGCAGGGGGAGTTCCTGCTCTTCCTCAACAACGACCTGGTGCTGCCGCGCGGCGGGATCGCGCGCCTGCTGTCCCACCTCGAGTCCCCGCCCGGCGCCGGGCTCGTCGGCCCGCGCTCGAACCGGGTCGCGGGCGAGCAGTGCCTCCCTTCGGTCGACTACGACCAGGAGAGCCTCGAAGGCTACGAGGAGTGCGCGGCGCGTCTGGCCTCGGCCAACGCCGGCCGCGCGAGCGAGAGCGCGCGCCTCATCGGCTTCTGCCTCCTGGTCCGCCGCGCCGTCATCGAACGGATCGGCGGCTTCGACCCGATCTTCGGAATCGGGAACTTCGAGGACGACGACTTCTGCCTGCGGGCCCGGCTCGCCGGCTTCCGCCTTCTCCGGGCGGAGGACGTCCTGGTGCATCACTTCGGCGGGCGGACCTTCAAGGCGGCCGGCATCGATCGCGACCGGGCCGTGCTGGCGAACTGGGAGGTGTTCAAGGAGAAGTGGGGGCTGCCGCGCGACCGGACGGTGCAGCGCTTCTATGCCCAGCCCGACTTCGACCACCTGGCCTTCGTCCCGGAGGATCACCGCCTGCCGCTGGAGCCCCAGCCGCCGCCGCTCGAGGAGCGGCGCGCCTTCAACTTCCTCCTGCACCCGCGCGCCGGCGACCCCGGCTGGGAGCAGGCGGTGCGCGACTACCTCGGGGCCTTCACGGCCGATGACGACGTCGCGCTCCTGGTGCGCCTCGGCCCCGACGACGGCGGAGACCGGATCCTCGATCGCCTCGCCGCGATCGTCGCGGCGGGACGACCGGACGGGGGCGCGTCGCGCGACCCGACGCCGCGCCTGGTGACGCTCGACCTGCCGCTGCGTCCCGGGGAGGAGATGGGGCTCTACAGGCTCGCCGGGGCGGTCCTGGGCGGCGCCTCCTCCCTGCCGCCGGGCCCGAAGCGGCTGGCCGAGATCGCCGGCTGCCCGATCCTGGAGAGCGGGGGCGTCGGGGCCCTGCGGGCCGCCGCCGCGCGGCGGGAGGATTGATGCCGATCCTCGCCGCGACCCTGGACGATCCCCTCCGCAGCCGCCTCGGTCTCGCCGAGGCGGAGAGCTGTCTCGCCCGCAAGGATCGCCGCGCCGCCCTCGCCGCGCTGCGCACCGCGTTCCGTTTCGATCCCGGCAACGACGAGATCCCGATGCTGGCGGCGATGCTGCACCTGCAGGATGGCGATCAGACGCGCGCCGCCCGCCTGGCGATCGAGGCCCAAAGGATGCGCCCCTTTCACCCGCAGGCGCTGAACCTCC
>DASTNM010000276.1:0-12409 GCA_035762745.1 Candidatus Polarisedimenticolia bacterium | reverse complement strand
GCACCATCGCCCTCGTTCCACGAAAATCCAGGATGGACGTACTTGGGTGGTCTCTGGACTACCAAGCAGCGTGTCAAGGTCAACCTGGCAGGGAGTCAATTCGAGCCACGCGCACGAGATCCTAGTCGAACTAACCCCCGCAAGTCAACGTGCCTTGCGCGCCGCCCGCAGGCAGAGGAACTCGAGGGCGATGGTCGCCGCGGCCAGCGCGGTGATCTCCCCGAGGTCGTAGACGGGGGCCACCTCGGTCACGTCGCCGCCGACGAAGTCGACGTCGACCAGGCCGCGGACGATCTCGAGGGCCAGGTGGGTCGGCAGCCCTCCCACCACGGGCGTGCCGGTGCCCGGGGCGGCGCTCGGGTCGAGACAGTCGATGTCGAAAGTGAAGTAGGCCTTGCTGTTCCCCACGACTTTCTTGATGTCGGAGAGGGTGGTCTCCGGGCGGTTCCCGAGCACCCGGCGGGCATCGAGGATCGTGAAGCCGTGCGCCTCGTCATTGTGGGTCCGGATGCCGATCTGGACGGAGCGGCGCGGGTCGATCAGCCCCTCCTGCACGGCGTGAAAGAACATCGTGCCATGGTCCAGCCGGCCCGCCTCGGCGCGCCAGGTGTCCGAATGAGCGTCGAAGTGCACGAGCGCCAGAGGGCCGAAGGCCTTCGCGTGGGCCTTCAAGAGGGGCAAGGAGATGAAGTGGTCCCCGCCGAGGGTGAGCATGAAGACCCCGGCGCCGAGGATCGTCCCGGCGTGCGCCTCGATCTCCCGCGGGATCCCCTCGGGGTGCCCCGAATCGAAATAGCAGTCGCCGTAATCGATCACGGCCAGCCGATCGAAGGGGTTGAAGGTCCAGGGCCACGGCAGGCCCCAGGCGAGCTGGGCGGACGCCTTGCGGATCGCCGCCGGCCCGAAGCGCGCGCCGGGGCGGTTGCTGGTCGCGAGGTCGAGCGGCACGCCGCTCACCGCCACGTCGACGCCCTTGAGATCGCGGCTGTACCGGCGCCGCATGAAGCTCTGGGCGCCCGAGTAGGTCGGCTCCACCACGGTGCCGTAGGGGCTCTCCGCGGTGAAGGCGTGGTCTCCCGGTGTCCTGGGCACGATCCCCATCGTCATGAACGCCCGGCAGGAGCTCCTGTCCGGGGAAGCGTTCGAGTCGGTCCGGCGCACTATATCACGGCGGATCGGCCCGAAAGCCGTGCAGGGCGCCCGCAGGAAGGGCCCTCGGTGGCCGGGTTGCCCGTGAACGCCGAGTGACTCGCCAGGAAAGCGCGACAATTCGTATACTCTGGCGCATGTCAACAGGCTGGCCGGAGAGCGGAACCACTGTTGCGCGGTGCGTGCCGGTCCGACCCGGTGCGATCCTCCTGGTCTGCGCGTTGGGCTTCGCCGGAACGGCGGCCGGTGCGGAGGTCCAGGGCCAGGCTCCGGCCGCGGGGGATCCCGAGCGCATCCAGGTCACGGCCACCCGCGTCCCCGAGGACGTCGAGAGCGTCCCCACGTCGATCACCGTCATCGACGGAGATGAGATCCGCGCGCGCGGCGCCGCCGACCTGGCCGGGGCGCTGGCCCTCGCGGCCGGGGTCGCCGTCGCGCCGGGAGGAGACGGCGGTCCGGCCTCCTCGGTCCCCGAGATCTGGGGCCTGCGGGAGTTCGATGCCTTTCTTCTCGTGGTGGACGGCATCCCGTGGGGAGGGGCCTTCAACCCGGACCTGGCCAGCCTGAACCTCAACGGCGTGGCGCGCATCGAGGTCCTGCGCGGCGCCGCGCCGGTGATGTTCGGCGCCACCTCCTTCGTCGGAGTCATCCAGGTGATCCACGAGGAGGCCGGCTCGGGGGCGAGCGTGGTGCGGCTGTCGGGGGGGAGTTTCTCGAGCGGCGGCGCGGCCGCGACGATCCCTCTCGCGGGGGCCGGGCGGATCATACACTCCCTCACGGCCGACGTTCTCCGGCAGGGCTTCCGCGACGATCGAACGCTGCTCGGCCGGGGCCACCTTCTGTATCGGGCGGCCCTGGGGACGCCTCGAGGACGCTTTCACTTCGACCTCGACGGCACGTCCCTGCGCCAGGATCCGGCGAGCCCGCACCCGCGGGAGGGGCCGGCTCTCTCCTCCCTCGTGCCCCTCGACGCCAACCACAACCCGCGCGACGCGCGGCTCGACGAAGACCGCTTCCACCTGGCGGGCGGCTACGAGGGTCGGCTGGACCGCGGCACCTGGGCGATCACGCTGGCGCTGACCGACTCGGAGCAGAAGACCGCCCGCGGCTTCCTGACCGATCTCTCCGGCGCCTCCCCGGATGCCCAGGGCTTCAAGCAGGATCTCTCCCTTCTCGATCTTTACTTCGACGCGCATGTGGCCCTGCGCCTGCGGAGCAGCCTGAACCTGGTGGCGGGGTTGGATCACCTGTACGGCCGGGGCAGACAGAAGGGTGATCTCTTCGACTACTTCGTCCCGCTGGACGGCTCGAACCCTCCCGCGCTCGACAGCCTGTCTTCCGCGGGGAGCTACGGCTCCCGCGACCGCCGCAATTTCTCGGGTCTCTATGCCCAGGCGGAATGGACCCCTCACGCGCGCCTCCGGTGCGATCTGGGCGCGCGGCTCAACCGCACCGGGGAGAGACGCGTCGTCACGGGTCTGACGCCGGACGGGGAGGCGGAGCGCGTGACCCGCGGGAGCGGTGCTTTGGGTCTCTCCTGGCTCGCCTGGAGCCGGAGCGCGAACGGGCTGTGGCTCTTCGGCGATTTTCGGAGCACCTTCAAGCCGGCCGCCGCCGACTTCGGGCCGGCGCCGGAGGCGGATCTTCTCTCCCCCGAGACGGCACGGAGCGGCGAGGTGGGGATCAAGGGACGCCACCTCGCAGGGCGCCTCGCCTGGCAGCTCTCCGCCTTCCAGAATGACTTCTCGAACCTGGTGGTGTCCCAGAGCGTCGGGGGTCTGCCGAGCCTCGCCAACGCCGGCGCGGAGCGCTTCCGCGGCCTGGAGATCGAAGGGGTGCTGCGACTGCGATCCGATCTCCACCTGAGGGTCGGCGGCAGCCTGCACGACGCCCGCTTCCGCGACTTCATCAGGGATTTCGGCGGCGTGCCGACCCAGCTCGAGGGGAACCGCCTCGAGATGTCGGCCCGCACTCTGGCCTCCTTCGGCCTGGTCCGGGCGCCCGCGCGGGGCTTCGTCGGCAGCCTCACCGTCAACCATACCGGCAGCCGCTACCTGAACCAGCGCAACACCGCCCTCGCGCAGCCGTTCACCGCGTGGGACGCCGGGGTGGGCTACCGGACCGCGGGCTCGGAGGTGCGGCTCGACGCTCGCAACCTCGGCGCGACCCGCCCTCCCGTCTCCGAGAGCGAGCTGGGCGACGCCCAATACTACCTGTTGCCAGACCGGAGCCTCGAGGCGAGCTGGGTGCGGCGGTACTGAAGCCGGACAGGCCCCTAGGGGTCTCGATCGTCCTCGGGTGAGACGTCGCGCGTCGCATCCGCCGCACGGATGTACTCCGCCAGCAGGCTCTGGTCACGCGTCGAGATGTCGATGATGCGGATGGCCGCCTCGAACTGGCCATCTTCCTTGTGCTCGACGCGCACCACGCGGCCGGAGGCGGTGACCTCGCGGGGGGTCGCCGGAAGCGACAGGCTGATATCGATCAGCGACCCGGCGGGGAGCCGGCGATCGGCGATGAAGAGCAGGCCCCCCTCGCTCAGGTTGACGGTGGTCAAAGCGTGGTACTCGGCCGCCAGCATGCAGAACCGTCCGCCGATCCGGGCGTCGACGCGCCGGTACGAGCGTCGGTTCTGGCCGTACAGGTGAACCTGGTTCTTGCCGCGTGTCTTGGCGACGTAGAGCGCCGAGTCCGCGCGGCGCACCAGGTCGGTCGCGTTACGCGCGTCCGCGGGATAGGTCGCCACGCCCAGGCTGATGGTCAGCGAGCCGCCCGGCTGCGATTGCTCGTTCGGGAAGCGGTGCTTCTCGATCTTGCGGCGCGCCCGCTCCGCGACTTCGTGCGCGCCGGTCTTGGAGGTCGAGGGGAGGATCAGCGCGAACTCCTCTCCGCCATAACGCGCCGCGATGTCGATCTTGCGCAGCGAGTCCGCCAGCAGGCTGCCGATGGTCGCCAGGCTCCGGTTGCCCGCCTCGTGCCCGTTGTGATCGTTGTAGGTCTTGAAGTCGTCGATGTCGACCATGACCAGCGACAGCGGCCGGTTATAGCGCTCGCCGCTCAGGATCTCGCGCGCCAGGTATTCCCGGAAGTAGCGGAAGTTGCACAGGCCGGTCAGCTCGTCGCGATACGCCGAGGCCTGGGTCTGCTCGAAGACCTTGAGCTCGATCACCTTGGGGTTCCTGAGCATCCGGTTGATTTCGACGAAGTAGCTCACGAGCGCCACCCGCAGGTCGACCTCGGTCCCGAGGCGCCGGCGCATCGAGACCTGGTGCTCGAGGATCCGCTGCCAGCAGGACTTCGCCTCGCCCGGCTCGAAACGCAGGTGAGAGAGCATGTAGATCAGCTCCGAGTAGACGCCCTCGCCGTGCTTGCGCTCGATCTTGCGGAGATCGGAATCGAGATCGTGGCTGACCAGCTCGGAATGGTAGAGGAGGTCGTAGAGGGACTCGACCAGCCTGGGGTTCCAGGCCGACTCCCCGGTCGGAACGGGCGCCGTCGCGGCCGGCGCTCGGGCGGCAGCCGCCTGCGCACGCTTTTTCTTCGGAGCGCCGGATCGTCCCGCCATCACCCTTCTCCCGGTCGGCGCCGGCGGTGGCCGGCGGCAGGAAGGACTCCGTCTGACGTACTATAGCGCACGGCGGGCCGGCAGTGCCCCGCCGTATGGTCCGGGGAGGTCCGGGAATGCCGCAGGGCTACGACGCGATCATCGTGGGGGGAGGGCACAACGGCCTGGTCGCCGCGTGCGACCTGGCGCGCGGAGGCCTGTCGGTCCTGGTGCTGGAACGTCGCCACCTGGTCGGCGGCGCCTGCGTGACCGAGGAGATCCTCCCCGGCCATTTCGTCTCGACGACCTCCTACGTCTGCTCGCTGCTGCGCCCGGAGATCGTGCGCGACCTCGACCTGAAGCGGCACGGCCTGGAGATCCTCCCCTGCCCCACCTCGTTCACCCCCTTCCCCGACGGCCGCTCCCTGCTGCTCGGGCTCGGAGCGCGGGAGGACGCCCGGCAGATCGCCCGGTTTTCACGCGACGACGCGGAGTCCTACCCGCGCTTCAACGCCGCCCTGGCGCGCCTGGCCGACTTCCTGCGGCCGACCCTGGCGATGACGCCTCCCGACATCAACGCGCCGGGGGTCGGCGACCTGCTCGATCTGCTGAAGGTCGGAGGCCGGTTCAGGAAACTGCCGCTCGAGGACAAGAGACTGCTCGTCAAGGCGATGACCATGAGCTGCGCCGATCTTCTCGACGAGTGGTTCGAATCGAACGAGCTGAAGGCCTCCCTGGCCGCCACCGGGACGATCGGGATCCATGGCAGCCCGCGCACGCCGGGGACCGCCTTCGTCCTCCTGCATTACCAGCTGGGCGAGGCGGCGGGCGCGGCGGGATCGTGGGGCTTCGTCCGCGGGGGGATGGGAGGAATCACGCAGGCGATGGCCGCGGCGGCGCGCGCGTCCGGCGTCGTCATCCGCGTCGATGCCGCCGTCGAGCGCATCCTCGTCGAGGGCGGCCGCGCCCGAGGCGTGGCCCTCGAGGGCGGGGAGGAGATCAGGGCCAGGCTCGTCGTCTCCAACGCCGATCCGAAGCGGACCTTCCTGCGGCTCGTGGATCGCGCCGCACTTCCCACGGAGTTCGTCCGCGGCATCGAGACCATCCGCTGCAACGGAAACTCGGGGAAGGTCAACCTGATCCTCTCGGAGCTGCCCGACTTCACCGCGTCGCCGGGCGACGGAGCGCACCTGCGCGGCAGTCTCCAGGTGGCCGGCGCCGACCCCCGCTACCTCGAGGCGGCCTTCGACGACTACAAGGGGGGCCGACCCTCGCGCCGGCCCTATCTCGACATCGTCATTCCGTCCACCGTCGACGCGTCGCTCTGTCCGCCGGGACGGCACGTGATGTCGATCTCGATCAAGTTCATCCCGTACCGCCTCCACGAAGGCGACTGGCCGTCCCGGAGGGAGGAGCTGGGCGACCTGGCGATCGACACGCTCGCCGAATACGCCCCGAATCTCAAACGGGCCGTCGTGCACCGGCAGGTCCTGACCCCCCTCGACCTGGAGGAGATCTTCGGGCTGACCGGCGGGAACATCTGCCACGGCGACATGGCGACCGACCAGCTGTTCGCGATGCGGCCGCTTCTCGGCTGGGCCCGGTACCGCACCCCCGTGCGCAACCTCTATCTGTGCGGCTCGGGCACGCATCCGGGCGGCGGCGTCATGGGGGCCTGCGGGCGGAACGCCGCCCAGGAGATCCTGAAAGACTTCAGGCGCGGGCGCGTCGCGACGGCCTGAGGGCCTCTTCGCCCGGATCACTGCCCGGGCAACCGCCGGACGAAGGGTCCTCGGGCGCGGCTGTCGAGGTAGTGTCTGAGCGCCAGGTAGGGATGGAGGAGGATCATCCGCGGCCCCGCGTAGCGCATCACCTCCTGCACCCGGGCGCGCATCTCCGGCCTGTAGCAATGCACGGGACAGGCGGCGCAGGTCGGCTTGCTCCCGGGGAAGAGGCACTTGTCGAGGCGCTGTCCGGCGTAGTCCAGGAGCCCGGCGCACGAATCGCAAAGGCCGCGCGGCCCGCCATGGAGGCCGCGGCAGAAGATCGTGATCATGGCCGCGATCGTGTCGCGCTCGCGCGCCGTCCGGCGGTCCATCTCGTTCGGCCCCTCCGCGCGGCCCATGATACAGTTTCGCCTCGAAGACCGACCCCGAGGTCGGTGAAAGGAGTCCATGCGCGTGATCCCGCCTGCGTCGCGCCGTCGATCGGTTTGTTGGTGGTTCAGTGGCGTCGTGTCCTGTCTCCTCGTCGCCCTGCCGGCCTGCGGCGTGAGACGTGCCGAGCCGGCGGACCTGGTCATCCGCAACGCCAAGGTCCATACCGTCGACGGCGCGCATCCCCTGGCGGAGGCCGTGGCGATCCGGGGCGGGCGGATCCTGGCGGTCGGAGACGAGGCCGAGGTGGGCCGGCACGTCGCCGAAGCGACCCGGGTCCTCGATGCCGGAGGGCGTCTCGTCCTGCCCGGGTTCATCGACAGCCACAACCACATCACCTTCGGGGCGGACCCCGATGTCGCGCAGCTCGGGGGCGTGGCGACGCTGCCGGAGCTGCTGGCCCGCGTGCGCGACTTCGCCGCGGCCCATCCGCGCCTGGAGTGGATCGAAGGGGAGGGCTGGAACTACTCGGTCTTCCCCGGCGGCCGGCTGCCGACGGCGCGCGACCTGGAGGGGCTGACGGGCGGCCGGCCGGCGTTCCTGATCTCGTACGACGCCCACACCGTCTGGCTGAACCGCGAGGCGATCCGGAGGCTCGGGATCGGCCGCGCCACGGAGCGGCTTCCCTTCGGGGAGGTGCAGCGCGACCGGAAGAGCGGTGAGGCGACCGGCATGCTCGAGTCGTTCGCGACCATGGGCCTGTCGCCGGTCGGGCAGGCGGCGTTGAGCGCCAGGATTCCCTCCTATTCGACGGAGCGCCGCTACCTCCGCCTGAAGGAGAACATGCGGACCGCCGCCCGCTTCGGCATCACGACGGTGGTCGAGCCGCAGGCGTTCCTCGAGGACCTGCCGATGTTCGTGCGGGCGCGTCAGGAAGGGGCGCTGCCGGCCCGCCTGCAGATCGCGCTGTTCCACCCGCGCGGCACCGGCGAGGCCGACCTGGCGCGCTTCGACGAGGCCCGGCGGCAGTACGCCGACGACCGGATGCGCGTCGCGGCGATCAAGCTCTACATCGACGACGTCATCGAGCCGCACACCGCCGCCATGCTCGAGCCTTACAGCGACCTGCCCGGGGCGCGCGGCGAGACGCTCTATCCCCCCGAGGAGTTCAAGGAGGTCGTGGCCCGGATCGACCGGATGAAGTTCCAGATGTTCATCCATTCGATCGGCGATCGGGGGATCCGCACCTCGCTGGACGCCCTGCAGTACGCCCGCGAGCGCAACGGTGCGCGCGACAGCCGGCACCAGCTGGTCCACATCGAATGCCTCTCGCCGGCCGACATCCCGCGCTTCAAGGAGCTCGGCGTCGTCGCCTGCATGCAGCCCCGCCACTGCGCCCCCGACATCACGGGAAAGTGGGCGCAGAACGTCGGGCCGGAGCGCTCGCGCCACGCCTGGGCCTTCCGCAGCCTGAAGGAGGCCGGGGCGACGCTGGCCTTCGCCAGCGACTGGAACGTGGCCGAGATGGACCCTCTCGTCGGGATCTACACGGCGCTCACGCGCCAGGGTCTCGACGGCCAGCCGCCGGGGGGCTGGATCCCGGATCAGACGATCGACCTCGAGACCGCCGTGCGTGCCTACACCATCCAGGGGGCCTACGCGAACTTCGTGGAGGCGAACCGCGGCTCGATTACGCCGGGCAAGTATGCCGACCTCGTCATCCTCTCGGACGACCTGTTCGAGATCCCGCCCGGCAAGGTGAAGGACGCCCACGTCCTGCTGACGCTCGTCGGTGGTGAAGAGGTCTACCGCGCGCCCGACCTGTGATCGGCGACGTCACCGGGACGCCCGCCCGCTCCTCGTACTGGCTCACCCGGTTCGTCATCCTGCGGCTGCTGGGGCTGGTCTACTTCGTCGCCTTCCTGTCGCTGGCACTGCAGGTCCTGTCGCTCATCGGCAGCCACGGCCTGCTGCCGGCGGCGTCCTATCTCGCGCGGATCGAAGCGCACTTCGGGTCGCGCTTCGACGGGTTCCTGCAGCTCCCGAGCCTCTTCTGGATCGGCGTCTCCGACCCGCTGCTCGTCGGCCTGGCCTGGCTGGGGGTGGCGCTGTCGGTCGTCGTCCTCTTGGGGTACGCGAATGCCATCCTGCTCCTGGTCCTCTGGGCGCTCTACCAATCGTTCGTGCCGATAGGCCAGGACTGGTACGGCTACGGCTGGGAGATCCAGCTCCTCGAGACGGGTTTCCTCGCCGTCTTCCTCTGCCCGCTCCTCGATGGGCGGCCGTTCCCTCGTCGTTCGCCGCCGCGTCCGGTCCTCTGGCTCTTCCGCTGGCTAATCTTCCGCATCATGCTGGGTGCCGGGCTGATCAAGCTGCGCGGCGATCCCTGCTGGCGCGACCTGACCTGTCTCTACTACCACTACGAGACGCAGCCGATCCCGAACCCGCTCAGCCGGTTTCTGCACTTCATGCCGCGCTGGTTTCACCGCGGCGGCGCGCTCTACAACCACCTCTGCGAGCTGGTCGCCCCCTGGTTCGCCTTCGGACCGCGCCCGGCGCGGCACGTCGCGGGCGCCCTGATGCTCGCCTTCCAGGTCATCCTGATCACGAGCGGCAACCTGTCGTTCCTCAACTGGCTGACGATCGTCCCGATCCTCGCCTGCTTCGACGACTCGCTGCTGCGCCGCGTCCTCCCGGGCCGGCTCGTGGCGCGGGCCGAGAGCGCCGCGGCCGCGGCCGCTCCGTCGCGCGCTCAGGAGATCGTCGCGCTCGTTCTGGTCGGGGTCGTCGCTCTCCTCAGTCTCGCCCCGGTGGCGAATCTCCTCTCCAGCCACCAGGCGATGAACACCTCGTTCAACCGGCTGAACCTGGTCAACACCTACGGCGCCTTCGGGAGCGTCGGCCGCGAGCGCCCCGAGATCGTCTTCGAGGGAACCGACGAGGGGGCCATCACCGAGCAGACCCGCTGGCGGGCCTACGAGTTCAAGTGCAAGCCGGGCGACCCGAACCGGCGCCCCTGCATCGTCTCTCCGTACCAGGAGCGGATCGACTGGCAGATATGGTTCGCCGCGATGTCGAACCCGAATCGCTATCCGTGGACGGTCCACCTGGTCTGGAAGCTGCTGCACAACGATCGGGGCGCTCTGAGCCTGCTGGCCAACGACCCCTTCCCCGATCACCCGCCGCGCTACATCCGCGCCCTGCTCTACCACTACCAGTTCGCCCCGCCGGGCGACCCCGGCGGCGCCTGGTGGCGGCGCACGCTCCTCGGCACCTGGATCCCGCCGCTGTCGGCCGACGATCCGCCGCTGCTGCGCTTCCTGGCCGCGCACGGCTGGCTGGAGGAGGCGGGGCCCGTTACCCCTCCTTGATCCGCATCGGCTCCTTCGGGGCGGCCTCGCGGTAGGTCGGGCGCGCGGTGCTCCGCCTGATCCAGCCGGCGATGTCCGGGTACTTCGGATCGGGCAGGAGACCGAGGATCGTCAGCGATCCGGCGAGCGGGGCGGTGAGCGCCGCGTCGGCGAGGGAGAAGATCTCCCCTCCGAACCAGGTGCGGCCGTGCAGCTCCTTCTCCAGACGCGCCAGATGCTCGTGGATCTTGATGCGGGCCGCCTCGAGCCCCTTGTGGTCGACCTGGTCGACCTTCCTGCGGATGAGCAGCGGCGGCTGGTATTCGAACTGCGCCGAGACGAAGGCGCGGATCGTCGGGTAGACATACTGGTCCGTCGTGTCCTCGAGCAGGCGGATGCGGGCGCGCTCGTAGGGGTCACGCGGCAGCATCGCCGGGTCGGGGTAGGCCTCTTCGAGATACTCGGCGATCACCGTCGACTCGTAGAGGGTCCGGCCGTTCCCCAGCTCGAGGACCGGGGTGAGCCGGAAGGGGTTCAGCCGGGCGAAGGCCGGGTCTTCGTTTTTGTTCTCCGGGACGACCGTCTTGTGCGCGACCTTCTTCTCGGCCAGGACGATGCGTACCTTCCAGCCGAACGGGGAGCGATCGAAACTGTGCAGCGTCAGCATGGTTGTCACCTCGGGCGTGATCGTACCCCGCGCGCTTCGCAGCGTCAAATTCACCGTGTCGCGGCCCGTCGATCGTAAAATGCACGCATGGACATCAGAACGGAGGTGCTGGCGGCCGAGGGGCGGATCCGGGAGCATATCCGGGAGACGCCGGTCGACGAGTCACCGGCGCTCGCCGGCTCCGGCGGCGGACGCGTCCACCTGAAGCTCGAGAACCTCCAGATCACCGGCTCGTTCAAGCTGCGCGGGGCGATGAACAAGCTGCTGTCGATCACGCCACGCGAGCGCGAACGGGGGGTGGTGACCGCCTCCTCGGGCAACCACGGGTCGGCCGTGGCTTATGGGTTGCGGAGGCTCGGCTGGAAGGGGACCATCTTCGTCCCCGAGAACGCCTCGCCGGTCAAGCTGACCGCCATCCGCTCGCAGGGCGCCGAGGTGCGGCTCCACGGCCGGGACAGCGGGCTGACCGAGATCTATGCGCGGCGCTACGCCGAAGAGAACGGTCTCTGCTACATCTCTCCCTACAACGACCCGGCGGTCGTGGCGGGGCAGGGGACGATCGGATTGGAGCTGTCGCGGCAGATCGACGCGATCGACGCCGTCTTCGTCGCCCTCGGCGGCGGCGGGCTCATCGCCGGCATCGGCGGCTGGCTCAAGTCGGCCCACCCCGGAGTCGAGATCGTCGCCTGCTCTCCGGAGAACTCCGCGGTGATGCACCACTCGATGCAGGCGGGGCGGATCCTCGAGATGGAGTCGAAGCCGACCCTCTCGGACGGCACCGCCGGCGGGGTCGAGGCGGGGACGATCACCTTCGATCTCTGCCGGCGCTTCGTCGATCGCTACGTCCTCGTCTCGGAGGAGGAGATCAAGGCCGCCATGCGGCTGGTGATCGAGCGGCACCACACGCTGATCGAAGGGGCGGCCGGCGTCGCCGTCGCCGGGTTCCAGAAGGAGCGGGAGAGGCTCGCCGGCCGGCGCGCCGTCATCGTCCTGTGCGGCGCCAACATCGCCGCGGAGCGCTTGAAGGAGGCGCTGTGAGCGGGCCGGGCGCGGGCGGCGCGCCAGACGCGCTCGGGAGGCTGCTCGGGAGGCGCCGCCCCGTTCTGCTCGACGGGGCGACCGGGACCGAGCTGACGCGGCGCGGCCTGCCGACGACCCTGCCGCTCTGGTCGGCGCACGCCCTGGCGAACGAGGAGGGGCTCGCGGTCCTGCGCGCGATCCACGAGGACTACGTGCGCGCCGGGGCGGAGATCGTGGTCACCAACACCTTCCGCACGACACGGTGGGCGCTCGAACGGGC
This sequence comes from Candidatus Polarisedimenticolia bacterium, assembly GCA_035762745.1. Taxonomy (GTDB): domain Bacteria; phylum Acidobacteriota; class Polarisedimenticolia; order Gp22-AA2; family Gp22-AA2; genus DASTNM01. The sequence continues at coordinate 303 of DASTNM010000276.1, read as the reverse complement.
GGGCGCCGGCGATCGCTGGCGCCTTTTCAACCGGCGCGCCGTCGAGTGCGCCCGGACGGCATCCGGCTCTGTCCCGGGCCATACCTGCCTGGTGGCCGGCGGGCTGGCGCCGCTCGAGGACTGCTACCGGCCCGACCTGGTCCCCTCGGCGGAGGTCTGCCTGGCAGAGCACCGGCGGCAGGTCGACCTCCTCGCAGGGCTGGGGGTCGACCTGATCCTGATCGAGACGATGAACCGTCGTCGGGAGGCCGAGGCGGCGCTGCGCGCGGCGGCGGCGTCGGGCCTCGACGTCGTTCTGAGTCT
>DASTNM010000275.1:0-4901 GCA_035762745.1 Candidatus Polarisedimenticolia bacterium | reverse complement strand
GAGGGCCGGCTCCCCTCCCTCCGCCGGCGAGCTGCTCCGCCGACACGGGCGGGATCGCGTCGAGCAGCTCGACCGGTTCCTGGGGGAATGGGAGCGCTGGACGGCGGAGCTGATGGAGAGCCACCTGTCGTACCCGGTCCTGGCCTACTTCCGCTCCCAGCACGCCAACCAGTCGTGGCTCGCCGCCCTGACGACGATCCTCGATGCCTGCGCGCTGTTCATGACCGTCGACAGGGACGGCGGCGCCTGGCAGGCCCGCGTCACCTTCGCGATGGCCCGGCACGCCGTCGTCGACCTGACCCGGGTCTTCCATCTTGAACCGCGGGCGCCGCATCCGGATCGTCAGTCCGGGGTTCGTCACAGTCGGCCCTTGACCGGATGACCACCTCGACTATCATAGGGCGCCGCGTCGAGGGCGCGGGACGCCGCCGTGCGCATCGCCGGCGCTGGAGGTCGTGATGAAGGGGCTGGTGCTCGTCAAGCAGGTGCCGAACACCGATTCGCCGTTCCGGCTCAACGCCGCGGCGACCTGGGTCGACGAGGCGAACCTGACGTTCGGCCTCAACGACTACGATCGGTATGCCCTCGAAGAGCTGCTCAGGCTCAAGGACGCCGGCAAGGTCACGGAGGTCGTCGTCCTCACCGTGGGACCGGAGCGCGCCGCGACGGCGCTGCGGACCTGTCTCGCCACCGGCGCCGACCGGGCGATCCATGTCAAGGACGACGCGCTTCAGGGGAGCGACCCGCTGTCGCTGGCGCGCGTCATCCATGCCGCCGTCAAGGACGAGGGGTTCTCGCTCATCCTGGCGGGGTTGCAGGCGGACGACGACAACCACGGGCAGATGGGTGGACTGCTGGCGCGTCTCATGGACCGGCCGTGCGCCAGCGCGGCGCTGAGCCTGGCGCTCCAGGAGGGTGGCGTCATCAGGGTCGAGCGGGAGCTGGAGAACAACCGGCTCCAGGTCGTCGACCTGACTCTCCCGGCGGTGATCACGGTGCAGACCGGGATCAACGAGCCGCGCTACGCCAGCCTGAAGGGGATCATGGCGGCGAAGAAGAAGGAGATCAGGACGGTCGGCCTCAAGGACCTGGGCCTCGACGCCGGGCAGGTCGGCGGGAAGGCGGCGCGCCTCAAGACGCTGCGGCTCGCCCCGCCGCCGAAGGGGAAGGGGGCGGAGATGCTCCAGGGACCGGCCGACAAGGTGGCGCAGGAGATTCTCAGGCGGATCCGAGAGAAGACGGGGGTGGTCTGACCATGGGCGCCAAGATTCTCGTCCTGGCGGAGCATGAAGGGGGAGCGATCCGCGAGATCACCTGGGAGCTGCTCGGTCTGGCCCACCGGCTGGCGGGCGAGGCGGGGTGGAACGCCGCGGAGATCAAGGCGCTGATCCTCGGGCAGGGAGTCGAGGGGCCGGCCGGGGAGATCGCCGGGCGCGGCGCGGCCGAGGTGATCTACGGCGAGGGACCGGCGCTGCGCAACTACACCGGCGACGGCTACGACCGGGCGATCGAGGCGATCGTGAAAAGCGAGGCGCCCGAGATGCTCCTGATCGGCCACACGCCGGACGGCTGGGACGTCGCGCCCCTGATCTCGGCCGGCCTCGGCGTGCCTCTGGCCACCGAATGCTCCGCCATCGCCCTCCAGGGAGGCAAGGCGCGTCTGACACGCAAGGTCTTCAACGGCAAGTTCGTCCAGGAGATCGACCTGGGCGACGCGCGACCGCTCCTCGCGACGGTGCAGAAGGGCGCGGCGGCGCCCTTCGCGGGCCGCACGCAGGGGCAGGTGCGCAAGGTGACCGCCGCGGTGGGCGACGCCGATCTCAGGGCGCGCTTCGTGGAGGTGAAGAAGGGGGAGGCCGGAGCGGTCGATCTGACCCAGGCCTCGGTGATCGTCTCGGGCGGACGCGGGCTCGGCGGCGCCGAGAAGTTTTCCGTCGTGCGCGCGCTGGCCGAGGCGCTCGGTGGACAGGTCGGGGCGTCGCGCCCGGTGACCGACATGGGCTGGCTGCCGCACGAGCATCAGATCGGCAGCAGCGGCGTCACCGTCAGCCCGAAGCTCTACATCGCCTGCGGCATCTCCGGCGCCATCCAGCACATCGTCGGGATGCGCGGCTCCGGGTACATCGTGGCGATCAACAAGGACGCCGAGGCGCCGATCTTCGGCGTGGCCGACGTCGGCGTCGTCGGTGACCTGTTCGAGGTTCTGCCCGCGCTCACCAAGGCGATCAAGGAAGCCAAAGGGCAGGCGTAGCCCGGCCTCAGACCCCCAGGGCCCTGGCGGCCTTGTCGAAGTCTTTCGGCTTCACCCACAGGATGCAGCCGAACCCGCCCCCCGTGGCGCAACTGGCGTTGGCGGCATGGACGTTGACTCTGACCTCGGCCAGCTTCTTGAAGGCCTCGGCCAGCGCCCCGACGCGATCGGCTCCCTGGATGAAGAGCGCCTGCTTCTTCGGGCTGAGGGTCAGGCCGGCGGCCTTCGCGGCCTTGACGAAGGCGTCGGCGTTCTCGGGCACGAAGTCGATCTGCGACTTCCCCCCTTCGACGGGGAAGGCGGTCAGCGACAGGAGGTTGACACCGGCCTCCTTCAGCCTGCCGGTGATCCGGAGCCCTTCCCCCGGCTCGTCGTTGACCAGGACGTAGAAATAATCGACACGGCGAATCTTGTCGGGCATGGCGCACCCCCTTGCATCTGGTGACTTTTTGAGACATCCATAATACACCAGGCGGCGTGGTACCATAGGGACCTTTGCGAGGGAGCAGCCGACGATGGGCAGACGCGATCGAGACCACGAGGGGCGCCAGGGGCCGGCGATGGACCGCCCGTCCACACTGTCGCCGGGGACGATGCGCTTTCTCACCCTCTCCGGGGTGGCGATCCTGATCTTCATGACCGCCACGATCTGGAGCGAGGTGCGCCACCTGCAAAGCGGCCTCAACGATCGGCTGAACCGGATGGACACGCGTCTCACGGCGCTGACCACCAAGGTCGAATCCGCCGTGGGGAAGGCGGCGCAGCCGGCGCGGCAGGGGCCCGACCCGAACCGGGTCTACGCCGTGAACGTCGAAAAAGCACCCTACAAGGGGCCGAAGGCGGCGCCGGTCACCATCGTCGAGTTCTCCGACTTCCAGTGACCCTTCTGCGCGAGGGTCGGTCCGACCCTCCAGCAGGTCGAGAAGACGTACGGCAACGATGTGCGGGTGGTCTGGAAGCACCTGCCCCTGCCGTTCCACAAAGACGCGCCCCTGGCGGCGCTGGCCAGCATGGCCGCCTTCGAGCAGGGGAAGTTCTGGGAGTTCCACGACAAGGTGTTCGCCAACCAGCCGAAGATCCAGAAGGAGTTTCTGGTGCAGTACGCGCAGCAGGTGGGGATCGACATGAAGCGCTTCGAGGAGGCGCTCAACACGGCGCGCGGCAAGGCCCAGATCGACTCCGACGCGGCCGAGGCCAACGCCCTCGGCGTCACCGGCACGCCCGCCTTCTTCATCAACGGCAAGTTCATGTCAGGGGCCAAGCCGTTCGAGTCGTTCGTCGAGGCGATCAACGCGGAGCTGACGCGCCTGAAGCTGCCGATCCCCCCGGCGGCGGCCTCGGTCCCTGCGGCGCCCGCCGCGGGGGGCTGAGGATCGTCGTTGAACCAGCCGCGCAAGGTGGAGATCGGGGCGGACGGCGGTCTGTCGATTCTCTGGGACGACGGGCACCGGGCGGCCTACCCAGCGCGTCACCTCCGGCTGGCCTGCAAGTGCGCCCTGTGCGAGGACGAATGGTCCTCGGCCCCCCGGATCGATCCCGCCGGCGTGCCGGCCGACATCGTCGTCTCGGAGACGCGGCCGGTCGGGCGCTACGGCCTTGCGATCCACTTCAGCGACGGCCACGCCACCGGGATCTTCACCTTCAACCGGCTGCGTGAGCTCTGCCGTTGCGAGGCCTGCGCGGGGACGGCCGCCAGGTGAGCGGTGTCGCCCCGCTCAGGCATCTCGGGCGGAGCGCGCTCGTCGCCGTCGGGATCAACTCGGTCGTCGGCGGCGGCATCTTCATCCTGCCGGCCTCCGTGGCGGCGCTGGTCGGGCCGGCGAGCCTCGGGGCCTACGTGATCGCCGGCACCGTGGCGCTCGGCGTCGGCTGGTCGCTGGCGGCGCTGGCGGCGCGCTTCGACATCTCGGGCGGGCCGTACCTCTACGTGCACCACGCCTTCGGCGGCTTCGCCGGCTTCCAGGCCGGCTGGCTCTTCTGCCTGGCGCGCCTGACGGCGATGGCGAGCCTCCTGAACGGCTTCGCGCGCTATCTGGGGGCGCTACTCCCGGGCGGCTCGGGGATCGAAGCGCGGGCGCTTCTTGTGTCGCTCTGCGCCGTGGCTGTGGTCGGCAGCAACGTCGCCGGCATTCGCCAGACCTCCGGCATCGCCAACCTCCTGGCGATCGTCAAGGTCGTCCCTCTGGTCCTGCTCGGCCTCGCCGGCCTGGCCTTCGTGCGGCCTGAGAGCTTCGCCCCCGCCCCGTTCGAGCCGCTGCCGTTCGTGCGCGCCGTGTTGCTGCTGGTCTTCGCCTTCTCGGGGTTCGAGATCCTGACGGTGCCGGCGGAGGAGTCGCTGCGGCCGCGACGCGACATGCCGTACGCCCTGCTGGCGACGATCCTGACCGTCTGCGTCCTATATCTTATGGTCCACGCTGTCGCGCTCGGGACGCTGCCGGGATTGCGGACCGAGGCGGCGCCTCTGGCGAGCGTGGCCGGGATTATGATCGGTCCGCCGGGCCGCTACGCCATGACGGCGGTCGCGGCGCTGTCGACGGCAGGCTGCGCCCTCGCCAGCCTGGTCGGCGGCACGCGGATGCTTTACGCCATGTCCAGGGCGGCGCAGATCCCAGCCTGGATCGGGGCGCTGAGCGTCGGTCGGCGGACTCCG
>DASTNM010000274.1:0-2216 GCA_035762745.1 Candidatus Polarisedimenticolia bacterium | reverse complement strand
CGAGCCGGGCCGCGGGTGGGGATGGATCGATCGCCCTCCGGCTGGTCCCGACCCCCGACATCCTCGAGGAGGTGGGGCGGCGCAAGAAGCCGGGGCAGGTCCTCGTCGGCTTCGCCGCCGAGACCGGCGACCTGTCGGCGAACGCCCTGAAGAAACTGCACCGCAAGAATCTCGACCTGATCGTCGCCAACCGGATCGGCGAGGAGGGGGAGGGGTTCGAGGCCGACACCAACCGGGCCCTGGTCATCGACCGTCACGGTCGGAAGACCGAGCTTGCCCTGATGTCCAAGGGAGAGATGGCCCGGGTGATTCTCGATCTGGCCGCGGGTCTCTTCGACGAGGCGGGAGAGGGGACGGAACGCGGGGCGCCCAGGGCGCCCGGGAAGCAGCCATGAGCACCTCTCCCCCTGCGTTGGAAGGATGGCGCGCCGCGCTGCGGGTCCGCCTGGAGTGGCTGCGGCTGATGGGCCTCGAGGAGCTGCCGGCGCGCCGGGGGCGGGGAACCCCACCCGTGCAAACGGTACCGACCTCGGTGGCGACCCCCGAGAGATCGACCGTGCAGGTCGGACTCTTCGGAGGGGAGGAACCGCCGGGAGGTGCCTCCGGGTCCGGATCGAAGCGACGCGGCAAGGCGGGTGATACGGTGGCGTCGCCGCTCGCTGCGATCCGCCCCGCCGAGGGGCCGGATGCGGCGACGGCGCTGCGGCTGATCCGGGAGGAGATCGGCGACTGCACCCGCTGCCGCCTGAGCGAGCGGCGGACGAACGTCGTCTTCGGCGTCGGTGACCCGAACGCCCGGCTGGTGTTCATCGGCGAGGGGCCGGGGGTGGACGAGGACAGAAAAGGGGAGCCGTTCGTCGGCCGGGCCGGGCAGCTCCTGACCAAGATCATCGAGTCGATGGGACTGAGACGCGAAGCGGTCTACATCGCCAACGTCGTCAAGTGCCGCCCGCCCGAGAACCGCACGCCGCACCCGGACGAGATCGCCACCTGCTCCCCCTTTCTGTTCCGGCAGGTGGCGGCCATCGGGCCCAGGGTCATCGTCTGCCTCGGCACGCCGGCGGCGCAGACGGTCCTCGGGACCAGGGCCACCATCACGCACCTCCGAGGTTCCTTTCGCGAGGTCAACGGCATCCAGGTGATGCCGACCTTCCATCCCGCCTACCTGCTTCGGAACCCGGCCGCAAAGAAGGAGGTCTGGGACGACATGAAGAAGGTGATGGCCCTCCTGAAGACGGAGGGATGAGCACGCTCTACGCCTCGGTCGCCGTCCCCCGGCCGGTGCGGCGTCTGTTCACCTACAGCGTCCCCCCCCACCTGGCGCCCCGCTGCCGGCGCGGCGTGCGCGTCATGGTGCCCTTCGGCCGCCGCAAGCTGACCGGCTATCTGCTGGAGATCTCGGAGTCGGCATCCGACACTGCGCCGGGACTGCCTCTCCGCCCGTTGGAGGAGGTGCTCGACCCCGATCCGGTCCTGGACGAGTCGATCCTCGATCTGACACGCTGGGCCGCCGAGTACTACATCGCTTCGTGGGGGGAGATGATCCGCTCCGCCCTCCCCGGGATGAAGGCCGTCGTGCGTCGGGTGGTGAGGATCACGACGTCCGGGTCGCAGGCCTTGCAGCGGGGCGGCGGAGCGCTGCTGGACGCGTCCCTGCCGAAGATCGCGCGCGATCCGCTGGCGCGCGAGATTCTCGGCGAAATCGACCAGTTCTCCTCCGAGAGCGGCGCGGCGATCCGCCTCGAGGACCTGCGCCGGCGGATCGGAGCGCGCTTCAAGAGGACCATGCTGCGACGCCTGGAGCGGGAGCGGCTCGTCGAGATCCTCGAGGTGACGGGCGCCCCGGGGCCCCGCCCGCGCCTGGAGGAACGGGTCCACCTCGCCTCGCCGGCCATCGACTCGCCCGCCTCGGCGCCACGCGGCCCACGCCAGCGGGAGATCCTCCGCCGTCTCGAGGAGGCCGGAGGGGCGCTGGCGGCGCCGGCGCTCCTCGAGGGGGCGAAGACGGGCCGCGCAGCACTGCGCGCCCTCGCGGCGCGGGGGCTCGTGCGGATCGAGACGGTCGATTCGCCGCGTCGTCCCCTGTCCCTGGAGATCCCGACCGACCCGATCGCCGCGCTCACGCCCACGCCCGAGCAGCAGGCGGCGATCGACAGCCTCGGAGAGGCGATCACGGCACGCCGCTTCTCCACGACACTCCTGCAAGGTGTGACGGG
>DASTNM010000273.1:0-3751 GCA_035762745.1 Candidatus Polarisedimenticolia bacterium | reverse complement strand
CCCGGGAGCGCCGCGCCGCATCCGCCCCCGGCGCTGCCTGTGGGCGGAGCTGGAACAGCGCCACCTGGCGCTCGCGCACCGCGTACAGGAGGTCGCCGCCGGGGGCGACGTAGAGGCCGCGGTTCACACCGGGGGAGCGGTAGCGCCAGGAGCTGGCGAGGGGACTGGTCGTGTAGGTGAGGATCTCATCCTGAAAGGAGACGAACAGACGCCGTCCGGCCGGGTCGACGGCGAGGCCGTTCGGGAGCCGCGCAAGGGCGGCCGAAGCGCCCTCTTTCCCGGCCACGAGGTCGATCTCGTGGATCCAGGCGCCGGGCGTCTCGCGCGCCTTGCCTTTGCCGGAATGGTACGACAGGAGATAGGCGCGGCGACCGTCGGCGGTCGCCACCCCCTTGAACCCCCGACCCTCGAAAGGGACGCTCCGGATCGGCGTCGGCGAGGTTGTCGCCGCGTCGAGGAGGACCGCTTCTCCGGTCGGCCGGCGGGCCCCACGGCCGGCGGCCTCCGAAGGGGCGTCGGCCAGGATCAAGAGGCGGTCGCCCCCCTTCAGAGGCGCCAGATCGTTGACGGCGAGCCAGGGGAGCGACACCGGTTCGAGGCTGGAGAGGCCGGGTCGCCATCTGCAGATCGCCCCGTCAGGCCCGAGCAGATAAATCGCCTCCCGGGCCGTGGCTCCGCTTGCGATTGCGGGGTCGGCGCCGGGTCGAGCGGCCAGCAGGAGAAGGGTCGCCATCCCGAGGCAGGATCGCGGTCGCATGGTCCGCAGTCTATCAAACTCGGCTCGGCTTAAACTCCGCAACCAGAGCCGGATTTCCGGTTGCGCGCCGGGGGTGATCAGTCTACAATTACGGGACTTTCACAACAGAGAGGGGCTCTGAAGATGCGAAGTCTTTTTGATGACGTCGAGGATGTCAAGGCCGAGGAGAAGCCACCGCGGGACACGAAGAAGACCCTGAAGATCGCCGGGATCTCCCTGGCGGCGATCGTCGTCCTGGTGGGGGGGTATGTCGGCTACACCATCGTGTTTCCCAAGCGGCTGGTCGAACGCCCGCTTCCGCCGACGCCCGACAAGCTCCTCACCGAGCTGAAGGACGCGCGCGACGGGATCGACCTCCAGACGAAGGACATCTACGAGCGCATCAAGCAGTTCAACGTCCGCCAGGAGCAGCGGGGCGGAACGCAGGTCTCCTTCTCGAAGGTCTTCCTGCAGGGGCTGAGCGCCGAAGAGGAGCAGGCCCTCGATCAGATGGTGAAGCAGGAGAAGGACCCCTCCTACAAGGGGGTTCTGGGCCAGGTCGTCGAGGACATGAAGAAGATCCGCGACCTGCAGGCGAAGGTCTCGGAGCTCGAAGGGAAGCTGCCGGGCGAGGGGGTCGAGGTCAAGGCGGGCGACACGCACCTGAAGCTCGCCGAGCAGTGGCTGGTGAAGCAGCAGCGCATCCCCGAGACCCGCGCCAAGGAGCTGGCCGAACGTCTCAACTTGATGACCGGCCCGCTCGAGAAGGGGTTCAAGATCTACTTCTACTACGACCCGGTGAAGGACTTCTTCGGCTCCTGGATCTCGCAGGGCGACGCCAAGCGGACGCCGCTGGCGGTGGTGCGGGCCCGCGAGATGAAGCTGATCGGTGAGCGGGACACGGCGATCGCCCAGGCGAAAGACCTCGAGGAGAAGAAGACCGAGCTCGAGGAGACACTGGCGAAACTCGAGAAGGAGGTCGCCGGGCTCGAGGCGCGCAAGGCCGCCCTCGAATCGAACGTCGCCGACCTGGAAGCCGGCAAGCTGGCCGCCGAGACGCAGGTGAAGACGACCACGGCGAAGCTCGACAAGCAGATGAACTCGTTCTTCTACGAGGCGGACCTGGTCGACCGGCTGCGGGCCCGCGGCGTGCTGACGATCCGCAACAAGGTCGAGGACATCGGCGACGTGAAGTTCAGCTCGTCGCTCGACCTGACGCAGGGGAAGTCGATCACCCTCAAGCCGAGCCAGTTCGGCATCGCCAAGATCCGCGACGTGCGGGTGGTGCCGCGCTACCTCGAGGGACGCGACGTCGACGTGAAGCCGGGCGAGGACGGCACGTTCGAGGTCACCGTCCTGGACGAGAAGGCGGTCAAGGGACAGAAGATCCTTCTGGTCGTCGAGCAGGACGAGTAGCGCCGGCGCCGGTCGTCGCTCTCCGGCGCGGCCTGCCAATCGAGGGGATCAGGGGACGGGGGCCTGACTCGCCTCGCCCGACACCCTGGGTCGCTCCGCCTGCCCCTCCAACTCCGCACCCGCGCGCTTCAGGCGTCCTTCGAGCCGTCCGAGCGCCCGGCCCATCCAAATCAAGAAGACGAGCGAGGCGATGCCGCTGGCGGCGATCAGGCCGACGATCAAGCCGTAGAGCGCCGGTTGTCCGAGCCGGTGCGCCACGATCATCCCGAGCGAGGCGCAGAGGCCGGTCAGGAAGACGTAGCGCAGGACCGCCATCACCAATCCGGGAAGGCCGCGCCCCAGTCCTTCGAAGGCGGGACGACAGAGCTGGAAGGGGATCATCACCAGGCAGGCGAGCGGGCAGAGCCCCAGGGCGACGCGCGTCAGGTGGGCGGTCACCGGCGCCTCGGCCAGCGAGCGGGCGAGCGCCGGACCGCCGAGGAGAAGCGCCGGGGTGACGAGCAGGGCGCAGTAGCCGACCCCGGCCAGCGACAGCTGCCGCAGACCGCCGCGGATCGCCTTCAGGTCCCCCTCGCCGAAGCGGCGCGCCACGAACGGCAGGACGGCGACCGAGGCGGCGATGATCGGCATCAGCGCGAACAGCAGGACGCGATAGTAGATGCCGTAGGCGGCGATCGAGGCGGTGGCGCCGGCCGGATCCTGGCGGGTCAGAAGCCAGTTGACGAGCGACGTCTCGACCGCCATCAGGCTGTAGGTCAGGCCCGAGGGGACCGCCAGCCGCATGATGGAGCGGAACGGCGCCGGGTCGAGGGTCGGGGAGGTGTCGAGCCCGCTCGCCTTGCGCTCCGCCTCGTGCGACGCCGCCTTGCGCAGGGCGTAGATCAACCCTCCGAAGCGCCCCACCACGGTCGAGAAGGCGATCCCGAAGATCCCCCAGTGGAAGACGAAGGTGAACAGGGTGTTGAGCCCGACATTGATCAGGTTCGACCAGATGCCGGCCCACATGGTCGAGCGTGTGTCGTGGTGCGCCTTGACGATCGAGTCGGGGAGGATCGACCAGAAGGCGCTGAAGGCCGAGCCCCCGACCAGCACCCCGCCGTAGATGGCGAAGTACGAGGCCACCTTCGGCTCCAGCCCGAGGTGACGCGCCCCGAAGACGATCCCGACGGCGATCACCACGAAGATCGGCACCAGCGCCCAGATGATGCGGCGCGACACCGCCAGGAGCTGCTCGATGCGCCCCCCCTCGCGCGCCCCCATCGCCCGCGACAGGTTGGAGGTCAGCCCCGTCGACACTCCCACCCAGCAGGCGATCATCAGGAACTCGAGCGGGATCGACAGGCCGATCGCCGCCACCGCCGCGTCGCCAAGCGTGGCGGCGTAAATCGTGTCGACGAAGGTGAACAGCGAGCGCATCCAGAACGACAGGACGAGCGGGGCCGACATCCTGAGGATCGACGGTGACGAGGCGAGGGCCGACGAAGAGCGCGACATGAGCGGGTTATTCTAGACCGGGGCGACGCTTCTGTCACACGATCGGACCGGGTAAAATGGCGGCCTCGCCGGGAGGGGGTCGAGGGCATGAGCAACATCGACAAG
>DASTNM010000272.1:0-2125 GCA_035762745.1 Candidatus Polarisedimenticolia bacterium | reverse complement strand
GACCCCGCCAAGCGCCAGCACCGCGACGGACGGTGTGAGGTTCCGCGGGTGGATGCACCCGAAGGCTCTGTGGACGAGGCCCCTCCGACCGAGGGCGAACAGGAGACGGCTGGCGGCGATGAAATTGCCGTTGAAGATCTTCACCAGCGAGATGAGCGCCGCCAGGAGGAGCAGATCGACCATGCGATGGCTCCTGAACGCCTGCTCGAACGCCACCGCGGTGGCGAACCGCTGGGTGGCCAGTGTCTGCCAGGGCCGCAGATAAGCGACGAGCGCGACCACCGAGGTGTAGAAGATGGCACCCACGAGAAGCGCGAGCAGGATGGCCCGGAAGAAGCCGCCGCTCCGGAACTCCGGGCTGGCCTCTTCGGCGCACTTGGGGACCGACTCGAACCCGGTCATGAAGTACGGCACGATCTGCAGGACCAGCAGGACCGAGAGCCACCCGCCGTGGCTGAACGGGGGATGGAAATTTTCGATCGACCCTCTGCCGATCGCCGATCCGGCGAAGGCCACGAACATGGCCAGCAGGGCGAAGGTCATCCATTTCTGGAAAGAGGCGCTCGGGCGGATCCCGCGGTAGTTGATCAGGGTGATGGCGGCCGTGAGCGCCAGTCCGAGCAGCAGGTTCGGCAGGTGGACCGGCTTTTCTCCGATCCGGTAGATCTCCCAGGTGTCGAGGGCCGGAAAGACGTACGCCGCGAGCCTGCCGATCGCCACGGCCTCCCACGGGCAGACGATGAGGTAGGCCAGCATCATGATCCAGCCGGCGGCGAAGCTCACATCCGAAGGGAAGACGCCGGCCGTGTAGGCGATCTCGCTGCCGGCATCGGGCATGGCCATGACCAGGCGCCCGTACACCAGCGCGATCGGCACAAGCGCCAGGCCGCCGAGGGCGAACCCGAGGATGACGCCGGCCGGTCCGCCGCGTCGCAGCCAGTCGTCCATCAGGACCAGCCAGCCGACCCCCACCATGGTGCCGAATCCGAGAGTGAAGTAATCGGCGGTGCGCAGCGTGCGGGCGAGCGAGATCACTCCGGCGCCCTCGGAGCGTCGGGGCGCAGCCCGCGGAGGCGGGAGGCCGCTTCATCGAGGGTGCTGTCGCGCTTGCAGAAGGCGAACCGGACCTGCCGTGATCCGTCGGCGGGATCGCTGTAGAAGCTCGATCCGGGGACGACGGCGACGCCCAGGTCGCGGACCAGATGGCGGGCGAAGGTCACGTCGTCGGCGAACCCGAAGGCATCGATGCCGGTCATGATGTAGTAAGCGCCGCGCGGAACGTAGGCCTTGAACCCGGCGGCCCGCAGAACGGGCAGCAGCCGGTCGCGGCGCGCTCGGTAGCCCTCGGCGAGCCGGCGGTAATACTCCCGCGGCAAAGCCAGGGCCGCCGCTCCTGCTTCCTGAAGCGGCGCCGGCGCCCCCACGGTCAGGAAGTCGTGCACCTTGCGGATGGCGTCGGTGAGCGCCGCCGGCGCCACCGCCCAGCCGACGCGCCATCCCGTGACGCTGTAGGTCTTCGACATCCCGTTGATGGTGATGGTGCGCTCGCGCATCCCCTCGAGCCCTGCCATCGAGACGTGCTCCCGGCCGTCGTAGAGGATGTGCTCGTAGATCTCGTCGGTGATGGCCAGCGCGTCGTGCCCGAGGCAGAGGTCGCGGATCAGCTCCAGCTCGGCCCGCGTGAAGACCTTGCCGGTGGGATTGTTCGGGGTGTTGAGGATGATCGCCTTGGTCCGCGGGCCGAACGCGGCGCGCAGATCCCGCTCGTCGAAGACCCAGTCGCCGTCAGGGTCGACGGGTGGCCGGAGCTTCACGAATCTCGGCCGCGCGCCCGAGAGGATCGCGTCGGGCCCGTAGTTCTCGTAAAATGGCTCGAAGATGACGATCTCATCGCCGGCATCGGCGATCGCCATGAGCGAGGCGATCATCGCCTCGGTCGAGCCGCAGCAGACGGTGATCTCCCTCTCGGGATCGACCCTGAGGCCCTGCGCCTGCCCCATCTGGCGGGCGACGGCCTCGCGCAGGCTCCTCGCGCCCCAGGTGATGGCGTACTGGTTGACGCCCTCCGCGATCGCCCGCTGTGCCGCCTGCTTGATCTCCTCCGGCGCCTCGAAATCGGGGAAGC
>DASTNM010000271.1:0-2426 GCA_035762745.1 Candidatus Polarisedimenticolia bacterium | reverse complement strand
GTCGCGGTTCCCAAGGAGGCCGGCGTCACCTTCCGCGACGCCTGGAAGGCCCGCGTCGACGACGCCATGGCGCTGGTCAAGGCCGTGGCCGAGGGGAAGGCCCCGCTCGCCTACCTGACCGTGAACCAGGCCGCGCTCGACGCCCAGGCCCGCGTCCTCAAGGGCGAGCTGCGCGTCCCCGGCGTCGTCGCCTACAACGAGCCCGTGGAGGTCCGGCGGTGACCGACCTCCTCTTCGACGAGGCCGCCCATGCCTATACCCGCCAGGGGATCCCGCTGCCGTCCGTGACGCAGGTCCTCAAGGCCGAGGGCGTGATCGACGACTCCTTCTACCCGCCCGGGGCGGCGGCGCGCGGGACCGCCGTCCACCGCCTCTGCGCCCGCCTCGACGAGGGCGCGCTCTGGCCCGAGGACGTCAACGCCGAGACCGACGAGGTCCTGGCCTATTTCGCCGGCTACGAGGCCTTCCGGCGCGAGACCGACTTCGCGCCCCTCCTCGTCGAGCATCGCCTCGCCTACGGGATGGACTACGCCGGGACCCTCGACCGCGTCGGAACCCTCAACGGCCGGACCGTCCTCTTCGACATCAAGACGGGGGGGCTGCCGCGCTGGGGCGGCCTCCAGACCGCGGCCTACCTCCTCGCGCTCGCGACGGAGAAGCACTCCTTCGAGCTACCGCGCGACCGCTTCATCATCCAGCTGACGAGGGAGGGGCGGTACAAGCTCTGGCCCGTCAACGGCGCCCGCGACGCCGAGACCTTCCTCGCGCTCGTCCGCGTCTACCAGTGGAAGCGGGACCGATGACGCCCGGGGTCTGGGTCTTCTTCGCCTGGCTCGCCGTTATGGCGGCATGGGTCTACTGGTGCTGGCCGGCCCCGGGCTGGCGCTGGTCGAGGAAGAGGAAGCAATGAACGACCATTCGCGCGCCGCCCTCGTCATGGCCAAGGCGGTCTACGTCTACGGCCAGATCGAGGCAATGAAGCAGGCGAACCGGGACCGATTAGCCCATGCCCAGGCGCCGGCCTACCCCGAGGAGGCCTTCGATGACGTCATCGGATCGATTCGCGGCGATATCGTCCACCAGTTCCTCGTCGGAAATTTGGACCATCTATGAAGCCCGAGCACGTCTTCCCCGTCCTGCTGATGGTCCTCAACGTCGGCGCCGCCGCCGGCTATCTGCTCGTTAAGAACCGCTGGATGGCCGCCTACTGGTGCCTCGCCTTCGGCCTGAACTTCATCGTCACGTTCAAACCCAATCGAAAGGAGGAGCCGATGCCCGGCTTCAAGTCCCTGGCGCAGATGCGCCGCTGCGAGACCCTCGTCGCCGAGGGCAAGATGACCCAGGAGGCCTTCGACAAGGCCAAGGCGGAGACGAACTTCGACGGGCTGCCGGAGCGGCTCCATCCGAAGAAGGAGAGGCCGGTCGACCCCGAGGAAGGTGGTGCCGAGTGAGCGTCGTCCACGACCTTCGCCGCCGCGCCGGCATCGCCCTCGCCTACCTCAAGGCCGGCAACGTCGAGCAGTGCCAGCGCATACTGGAGGCCGACGCCCCGCGCGAGGCCGTCGCGCCCCGCTCCGGCTCCTACGTCGTCTCGGAGCTGCAGTCGGACTTCGCCCGGAGCCGGCGCCGGCTGGGGAACCCGCCGGCTGCCTGCGTCGTCATAACGAACGGCGACGCCCCCGGCGCCTTCCAGTTCCACTTCTCCGGCCACCAGGCCGTCGTCAAGCTCCTGGAGACGCGCTCGGTCCCGCAGGGCGCGCGCGGTCCGGCCATTCCGGTCGCTCCGGCGGTGTCGCCCGAGGAGGAGAAGGAGATCGACGACGGCCTCCGCGCCGCCGCGGAGCGCGACCTCGCCGCCGCCCAGGCCGGGCTGTCGCCCGAGGAGCAGCAGGTCGAGCAGGACGCGCTCGCGGCCGACGGAGACCGCGCGGCCCAGGGCGCGATGGAGGCCTCGAAGGCCTTCGCCGCGGAGGAGGCGGACCCCTATCCGAACGGGGTGCCGCCCGAGGAGGAAGCGTGATCTACGTCAACGGCCTGTTGTACGTCCGATGGTGGTGGCTCCTCGCCGAGCCCGCGGCCTTCGTCGCCGTCTGCCTGCTCGGGCTCTGGCTGATCCTCCTCGCGGACCGGGCCCAGGCCCGGCGGGAGTCCGAGCGCGCCTTCCGCCACAAGTACCAGCTCCCGCCCTGGGAGGAGGAGGACGAGGTCTGATGCGCCAGATGGCCTTCACCCTGACCGTCGACGCCGTCAAGCAGCGGCGCAAGACGGTGACCCGCCGCGACGGCTGGGAGGACCTGAAGCCGGGGGACCGCCTCGCCGCGATGTCCGGCTCCTTTCGGAGGAAGAAGAAGAGCGCGCCGGACCCCGTCCAGCTCGCCGTGATCGAGGTCGTCGACGTTCGCGTCGAGCCCCTCGACCGGATGCTC
>DASTNM010000270.1:0-4144 GCA_035762745.1 Candidatus Polarisedimenticolia bacterium | reverse complement strand
ACCAGCGCCGTGAAGCCGATGATCTCGGTGTGCGACATCAGGAGTGACCCCGGCGCCGTGGCCGGCGCGGTGACGCTGGCGATCGGCATGCTGCAGGCGGCGACCGGCAGTCCGGCTGCGGCGAAGGCGAGGGCCGCCTCGGTGCCGCCGGGGTCGAGTCTCAGGGGTGAGACCACGCTGATCAGCATCGAGACCGGCGAATCGACCATGGCGCCCGACTCGAGCAGCAGGCGCGCCATCTGCACCAGACGCTCGGCCTCCTCCGGACGGGCCACGTCGATCACCTGGATGTGCTTGGTGGTGTTCCGCAGGGCCGTCAGGAACTCACGCGGCACCCGGAACTGCAAAGGAACATCCTGGGCGCTGATCATCGTCCAGTAAACGTGGAACCCGTCCAGGGCGTCGGTCAGCCGGGCGCTGGCCGCCACGTCGGCGAGGATCGAAGAACGCTTCTCGCCCGACTCGAAATCGAGCGTTTTGGCGCCGCAGCCGTCGGTCGTGACGAACGTCCGCGAGCCGTCCAGGGTCGCCGCGCGACGCGTCTCCCGGGCCCCGAGCCGTACCGTCCGAGGGGCGCGCGCCAGCGCCGCCTCGACGGTGGCGCGCGGCATCCGCAGGCGGCCGTCGGCGGCCGGGCGCAATCCATTGTCCCGCAGCCGCGCCGCCACCGTGGACGTCGCGGGGAGCAGCATCCCGACATCTTCGAGGAGGCGGAGCGCCTCCTCGTGCAACCGCACTCTCTCCTGATCGGTCAGTGCTTCAAAGCGCATCGCGAATCTCCACGGCCGGCCGCTCAGCGGCGGGAGGCGGCGCGCCGGCGGCCAGCCTCTGGAACAGGCGAAGGGCCGAGGCGCCGTCCTCGGCGTAGCCGTCCGCACCGATCTCAGCCGCGAAGGCTGAGGAGATCGGAGCGCCGCCCACCGCGATGCGCACCCGCGACCGCAGCCCCGCCCCTTCGAGGGCCTCGACCACCGTCTTCATTCCCGGCATCGTGCTCGTGAGGAGGGCCGACAGCCCCACGAGCCCGGCCCCCGTCTCCCGCACCGCCCCGACGAAGCGCTCGGCGTCGACGTCTGTGCCGAGGTCGATGATTTTGAACCCGAAGGCCTGGAGCATGGTGCCGACGATATTCTTGCCGATGTCGTGGATGTCGCCCTTGACGGTCCCCAGGACGCACACGGCGGGAGCGGCGGCGGGAGAGGCCATCGTCCGGAGACCCGGCTTCAGCTCGTCCATCGCTGCCTTGACCGCCTCGGCGGCGAGGATCATCTCCGGGAGGAACATCTCCCCTTTCTCCCAGCAATCCCCGACGAAGCGCAACGACGCCGTGAAGCCTCTCTCGAGGACGACGACCGGATCGAGCCGGGCACGCATCGCGTCGGCCGCCAGCGCCCGCGCCTGCTCGGCATCACCCTGCATCACCGCAGTCCGGATCTTCTCGAACAGGTTGACTTCGCTCATCACCCGCCCTCCGTGCGTCGCGTGACCGCGTCGGCAGCGTGCCTTCAGGCTCTTTCGGGAGATCTCAACGGACTTACAGGTCGCCTATTTTAGCGGGACGCTCACCGGACAGTCAAGTCCATTTCCGGTCGCGGCACGTGTTACGATCCTCCTTGGCACGTCGTCCGCCCGGAGGTTCCCTGATGCACGTCAATCAGACCGCCCAGTACGCCCTGCGCGCCATGCTGCACCTGGCGGCGCTCCCGAAAGGCTCCCCGGCGCGCGCCCGGGACCTGTCGCGGGCGACCGGCATTCCTCCGGCCTACCTGTCCAAGATCATGCGTCGCCTGGTGACCGGGGGGCTGTTGCGCGCCCGCAAGGGGCACGGGGGAGGGTTCGCCCTGGCCCGGCGGCCGGAGAGCATCCGCCTGCGGGATGTCCTGGGGGCGGTCGGTGGGGAGCTCGAGCGGGACCTCTGCATCTTCGGAAACGGCCGCTGCGACGCCTCCGCCCCCTGCCCGCTGCATCACTCCTGGAGCGAGCTCAACGACGCCTTTCACTCCTGGGCCCGCCGGACCACGCTGGCGGACATGAAGACCGGGAGGCTCCGCCGCCGGGCCGGCCGGAGATAGGCCGGCGGACGAACACGATGGCCTCCGGCCCGGAGCGCCGGGTCGCGGAGACAGTCAGTGAACGGTTCCGGCTTCGCCTGGCGGGAGAGAGAAGAGGCGCCGCACCGCGGCCCGCATCGTCTCGAGGTCGAAGGGCTTGCCGAGGAGACGGTTGCCGGAGGTGGAGGCGAACTCCATCAGGTGCGGGCTGGCGATGTCGCTCGCCAGGAAGATGACGCGCTGGGCCAGACCCGGCTTCTCGGAGCGCAAGGTGTCGAGGAGCCGCCGTCCCTCCAGCCGGGGCATGGCGTAGTCGGCTATCAGGGCATCGTAGGACTCTCTGCGGATCTTGGCCAACGCCCCCTCGCCGGTGCCGGCGGTGTCGACCCTGTAACCCATTCCCGCCAGCAGCTCGACGAGCACGTCCTGGACGTGCTGCTCGGCATCGGCCACCAGGATGCGCGGTCCCTGGGCGTGCGCCGTCCCGGCCTGTGACGGGGACCCGGTTGCCGGAGAGGCGGCCGCGCCCTCCGACGCTGCGTTCCCGGCGACGCTGGCGGCCTGCAGCGCCTCGGGCGAGGCGATCGGCAGATCGATGCTGAAGCTCGCCCCGCGACCCGGCTCGCTCGCCACCCTGATCACGCCGGCATGGTCCCGCACGATGGCAAAACAGACCGACAACCCGAGCCCCGGCCCCTTCCCGACCTCCCGGGTCGTGAAGAACGGATCGAAGACACGGCGTACGTTCCCCGGCGGGACCCCGGGGCCGTCGTCCTCCACGGTGAGACGCACCGTGGCGCCCCTCGTCTCGCTGCGGATGGCGAGGGTCCCCTTGCCGTTCGCCTCGAACATCGCCTGCTGAGCGTTGTTGATGAGGTTGGTGAAGACGATCTGCATCTGGTGGAAATCGCCGAGGATGAACGGGAGCTTGGGCTCGAGGTCGGCCTTGACCTCGATGTGGCAGACCTTGAGATCGTAGGCCTTGCGTTCCAGCGTCTTGAGGATGACTCCGTTGATCCCCAGCGGCTTCTTCTCGGGCTTCTCGCGCCGCGCGAAGGTCAGGAGGTTCTTGACGATCTTCGAGGCGCGCTCTCCCTCCCGCACGATGATCTCGATCCCCTTCTGCATCTTGGGGTCGGGGTTGTTCTGCAGCAGAAGCTGACCGTACCCCAGGACACCGCAGAGGGGATTGTTCAGCTCGTGGGCCACCCCCGACAGCAGGTTGCCGAGCGCCGTCATCTTCTCGGTCTGGATCGCCTCCTCCTGCGCGTCGCTCAGCTGCTGCAGCCGCACCTGCAGCTCCTTGTGCAGGCGGGCGTTCCCCAGGGCGAGCGCCACCAGCGAGGCGAGGATCATGGCGTTGCGCCGGTCGTGCTCGGTGTAGCGCTCGGGGATCTTCACCCGGTTGACGTTGAGCACGCCCAGAAGCGCGCCGCGCATGGTCAGGGGGCAGACGATCGAGGCGTGGATCTTGCGCATCGGCGTGACACCGACGAAGCGCTCGTCGGTGGCGACATTCTCGTTGATCACGACCGGCTCGGGCTGCAGGGCGACGCGGCCGGCGATCCGCTCGCCCATCGCCAGATAGGTGCTCGACAGGATCTCCTGCTGCAGCGAGGTGGAGACGGCGAGCTGCAGGCCGCGGTTTTCGTCCACCAGCATGAGCGACGCGTCGTCGGCCCTCAGGACCTGGATCGCCGACTTGACCACGCGCCCGAACAGCTCGTCCGGGTCCAGGGTCGAGAAGATCGTCCGGCTCAGCTCGAACAGGCCGAGGCGCTCCAAGAGCTCGCGCCGCTCCAGCGCCTTGCCGACCGAGAACAGCAGGTCCTGAAAGACGACCGGCTTCACCAGGAAGTCGAAGGCCCCCTTGCGCAGGCTCTCGATGGCGCTCTCCATCGTGCCATGGGCCGTGATGATGATGATCTCGATGTCCGGGTTGATGGCCTTGATCTGCTCGAGGGTCTCGAGACCGCTGATCCCCGGCATCTTGAGATCGCACAGTGCGACCTGGAAGCGGGTCTGGCGCACCATCTCCACGGCGGAGCGCCCGTCCTGCGCGGTGGCCACGGTGTAGCCGTGCTCCCTGAGGA
>DASTNM010000269.1:0-3091 GCA_035762745.1 Candidatus Polarisedimenticolia bacterium | reverse complement strand
CTACACCTCCTTCCCGGCGTTCGCCGACCCCCGGACCGGGATGACCAACTACAGGGACCCGCGGCGCTTCTGGGCCGCGGCGGCCGCGACGCAGATGGGGCATGCCCTCAACATGCCCTGCCTGACGAGCGGCGAGATGGCGTCGCTCCTGACGCGGCCCGACCTGCTCTGCTTCGGCGGCCTGCTGGAGGTCTCGACGCTCCTCTCGTACGAGCAGCTGGTGATCGACCACGAGATCCTGCGCGACCTGTTCCTGGCGGCGTCCACCCAGGAGCTGAACGCCGAGTCCCTCGCGTTGGAGGTGATCAGGGACGTCGGACCGGGCGGGCACTACCTGGCGCAGAAGCATACCGTCCGCCACATCCGCGAGTTCGTCACGCCGAAATTCACCGAGCCCGACAGGGCCGTCGAGCCGGCCCGTCCCGCCGCGGCGGCCGATACCGATCCGCGCGAGCAGGCGCGCCAGGAAGTGCGCCGCATCCTTGCGTCGCATCAGGTCCCGCCCCTTCCCGCGACGCTGGAAACGGCCCTGGAGAAGATCATCGGCCAGCCGGCCCCGGTCGCGACCGGCTGAGCGGCCTGCCGGCGGCCCGCTCCCAGCCCCCCGATCCCTCCGGCGCCGGTCCTGTCCCGGTTGACCTCGTCGTATGATTCGTGTCTCAATGAGGCGGCGAACCCGACCGGCAGGACGGGCGTCACCGGCTTGTTCGGGGTGGGGATCGGGCGAGAGGCGTGGCGATGCGCGGGCTGAAGGGGAAAAGGGTCCTGGTCACCGGCGGGGCGAGTGGCATCGGCGCCGCCACCGCCGCCCGTTTCCTTGAGGAGGGGGCGCGCGTCTGCGTCCTCGACCGCGATGCACCGGCGCGGGAGAGGATCGGCCGCGAGCTCCCCGGCCTGTCCGGCGTCCTGGCCGCAGACGTGTCGGACGCGGGCCAGGTCGGGCGCGCGTTTGCGGAGGCGGTGCGACTGATGGGCGGCGTCGACGTGCTCATCAACAACGCCGGCATCAGCATCCGTCACCCCTTCCTCGACATCACCCGGGAGGAATGGGACCGGATCATGGCGGTCAATCTCACCGGAGTCTTCCGGGTCGCGCAGATCGCCGCCCGGCACATGGCGGAGAAGGGGGGTGGCGTCATCCTGATGACCGCTTCGACCAACGGGATCGTCGGGCATCGCTACTACGCCGATTACAACGCCACCAAGGCGGGGGTGATCGAGCTGACGAAATCGATGGCCCTCGAGCTCGCGCCGGCGGTGCGCGTCAACGCCGTCGCCCCGGGCTACGTCCTCACCCCGATGCAGCGCGCCGAGTACACCGACGACATGCTGGCGGAGGTCAACCGCAAGATCCCCCTCGGTCGCCACGCGCGCCCCGACGAGATCGCCGGGCTCTTCGCGTTTCTGGCCTCGGACGACGCCGCCTATCTCACCGGACAGGTCTACGCCATCGACGGCGGCGAGACCGCCGGCGGCCTGGCCAGCCGATGACGACACTCCCCGCGACCGGCGAGACGCGCGGCGTCCTGCGGGGGAGGAGCGCCCTGGTCACCGGCGGCGCCTCGGGGATCGGCCGGGCGATCGCCCTGCTCTTCGCGCGCGAAGGGGCGGCGGTGGCGATCGTCGACCGGGACGAGGCGGGCGGGCAGGGCGTGGCGCGGGCGATCGTCGACGGCGGCGGCCGGGCGATCGTGGTGGCCGGAGACGTGACCCGGGCCGCAGACTGCGAGCAGGCGGTCAAGCGCGCCTCCGAGGCCCTCGGTGGGCCGGGCATCCTGGTCAACAACGCCGGCATCATCAGGCGCGCGACGGTGACCGAAACCAGCGAGGAGGATTGGGACCGCGTGATGGAAGTGAACGTCAAGCCGATCTTCCTCCTCGCCCGATGTGTCGTCCCGATCATGGCCCGCGCCGGCGGCGGGGTCATCATCAACACCGCATCGAACTGGGGCCTGGTCGGCGGAGCCCGGGCGGCCGCCTACTGCGCCTCCAAGGGGGCGGTGGTCCTCCTGACCAAGGCGATGGCGATCGACCACGGCGGGCAGAACATCCGGGTCAACTGTCTCTGCCCCGGGGACACCGACACGCCGATGCTCAGGAGCGAGGCGCGCCAGCTTGGCGAGCCGATCGAGCGTTTCCTGGCGGATTCGGCCAGCAACCCGCTGCGGCGCGTCGCCACCCCGGAAGAAGTGGCCCGCGCGGCGCTCTACCTGGCCAGCGACGCCTCGTCCTTCGTCACCGGAACGGCGCTGGTGATCGATGGCGGGTTCGTGGCCGGCTGAGAGATCGAGAGGACGGTACGGCGATGCGACTGGCGGACAAAGTCGCGCTGATCACCGGCGGCACCTCGGGCATGGGGCGCGCGACCGCGGTGCTCTTCACGCAGGAGGGGGCGCGCGTCGCCCTCGTCGGTCGCGACGAGACCCGCGGGCGGGAAGTGCTCGAAGTGATCCGAAGCGCCGGGGGCAGCGCGATCTTCATCCGCTCCGACGTGCGGTTCGCCGTCGACTGCCGCCGGGCGGTGGACGAGACCCTGCGCGCCTTCGGGCGCCTCGACATCCTCTTCAACAACGCCGGTGTCTTCTACCCCCATACCGTCCCCGACTGCCCCGAGGAGGAGTGGGACCTGACGCTGGACGTCAACCTGAAGGGGACGTATCTAATGTCCAAGTTCGCCCTGCCCTCGATGATCGCCCGGAGAAGCGGCGTGATCATCAACAACAGCTCCGGCTGGGGGATCGTCGGCGGCGACGCCGCGGCCGCCTACTGCGCCTCCAAGGGCGGCGTGGTCCTGCTGACGAAGGCCATGGCGATCGACCACGGCCGGCTGGGGATCCGCGTCAACTGCATCTGTCCCGGCGACGTCGAGACCCCGATGCTTCCCGACGATGCGAAGCGGCGGGGCATGACCTGGGAGGCCTACCTCGCCGGCGCCGCCAACCGCCCGCTGGGCCGCATCGGCCAGCCGGAGGAGATCGCGAAGGCCGCCCTCTTCCTCGCCTCGGACGACTCCTCCTTCATGACCGGCGCCGCTCTGGTCGTCGACGGCGGCGGCAGCGCCGACTGATCGACGGTGGCTCCGGGAGCAGGC
>DASTNM010000268.1:0-6503 GCA_035762745.1 Candidatus Polarisedimenticolia bacterium | reverse complement strand
CTGTCGAAGTTCTTCGGGTGGCAGACGGTGCGATAGCCGGGGCGGTTCTCGCCGCAGTAGAGGTTGTTGGCCAGGTCGTAGTCGACGTAGTTGGCGACGTACAGGTCGAGATCCCCGTCGCCGTCGGCGTCGGCGAAGCCGGCGCTCGCCGACCAGTGCGGGTCGCCGACGCCGGCGCGCGCCGTCACGTCGGTGAAGGTGCCGTCGCCGTTGTTGCGGTACAGGACGTTGGGGCCGTAGTAGGTGACGTAGAGGTCGCGGTCGCCATCGCCGTCGATGTCGGCGGCGGCGCAGCCGAAGCCGTAGCGGTCGGGGCCGCCGACTCCGGCTTTCGCCGTGACGTCCTCGAAGCGTCCGCCACCGAGGTTGCGGTAGAGCGCCGAGCGCGGCGGGCTCTTCGGTTCATAGCCGGGGAGGCGGCCGCTCTGCACGAAGTAGATGTCTTGAAGACCGTCACCGTCGTAATCGAAGACGCAGACCCCCGAGCCGAGGGTCTCGAGCATGTACTTCTGGCCGGTCGCGCCATTGATATGCCGGAAATCGATCCCGGCGGCCGCCGTCGCGTCCATGAAGCGGGCGAACGGGATGGCGCCTGCCGGCGCGTCGGGTGGCGCGGCGCCGGCGGTCGGCGCGCCATCGCCGGCCGGGGCCCCCGCCCGGCCCGGGGCGACGCCCCGAGGCTCGGCAGAGCCCCGAGTCGGCGCGGCCTCGCCCGGCGGCCTGTCGCCGCCGCAGCCGGAGAGAAGACCGACGAGCAAGACGCCAAGGAGGCGCAACGACGGCGTCACCGCTCCTCCTGCCCGGGAGGCGACGGGACGATTTCGGTCGCCGCCCCCTGCGAGCGCGATCGCAGCTCGTTGAACTTGCGCATCTCCTCCTGGTAGAGGGCCGGCTGGCCGCGCGCCATCCGGACGCCGGCCAGGTAGTAATGCGGCTCGGCGTTCTCGGGGTTGAGGGCGATGGCGCGCTCCAGGGCGCTCACCGCCTCATCGAGGTTGTTGGTCAGGGCGTTCAGGCGACCGAGCTCGGTCAAGGCGCGGTCGCCTCTCGGGTCGAGGGCGAGGCTGCGGTCGAGCTCGGAGCGGGCCTCCGGGAGGCGACGGAGGGCGATGAGGGTCGAGCCGAGGTGCAGGTGCACCTGGGGATCGTTCGGATCGTCGCGGGCGATCGCCTGGAACTCGACGAGCGCCGTGGCGTAGTCGTCACGGTTGAACGCCTCGACCCCCTTGAGGCGGTGGCCGCGCACCTTCTCCTCGATTCGCTGGCGCGCCAGCGCCTCCTCGTAGAGCCGGCGGAGGCGCAGCGCCTCGTCCTTCCGGCCGCGTCGCATCTCGACCTTGACCAGGTTGCTGAGGGCGCCGAGGTGCCCCGGGGCGATCTCCTGCGCCCGGCGCAGCGCCGCCGCAGCCTCGTCGAGGAGGCCGCGCTGCGCCAGGGCGAGGCCGAGCACGTAGTGCGCCTCGGCGCTTGCCGGCTGGCGCTCGAGCGCCGCGCGCGCCCCCTTCTCGGCCTCCTCGGACCGGCCGCGGCGCGCCTCGAGCAGGGCCCACTTCTGCAGCGCCACCACGTTGGCCGGGTCGCGCCGACGCACCTCGTCGAGCGTCGCCTGGGCCTCGTCGTAGCGGCCGGTGTCGATCAGGACCGCCGCGAGCCCGAGCCGGGCCCCCACGGACGCGGCGTCGATCGCCAGCGCCGCGCGAAACGTCTCCTCCGCCTTCCTGGGACGGTCGGTGCGGGCGTAGATCGCCCCGAGCGCCTCGAGGATCCTGTGGTCCCCGGGTGCCGCGGCCAGCGCGCCGACCAGGTGCGGCTCGGCTCCTTTGAAGTCTCCATGTCGGAAGAGCGCCATCCCGGTCGCGAGCGACGGGGCCGCGGGCGCCTCGGCCCCGGGGTGGGCCGCCGGCATCTCGGCGCCGCCCGCGTCCTTCGGGGCGCCGCCCGCGGCGCCCGCCGGCGACTCCTCCGACGGCGCGCCGCCGCAGGCCGCGGCGAGACCCACGGTCACGAGGAGGGCTCCGAGGAGAAGCGTGCTGCCGAGCGCCGCGCCAGGCGCGGCGGCGCCCGGGGCGGGGCGGGGCGGAGGTCCGGAAGACACAGGACGCACCATGGCGAACATTCTATAACGCCGGCAGTTCCGCTATACTCCGCCTCCCCGGAGGGCTCCTTGGAGACGATCAAAGACGACATCGCCCGCGCCATCCGCGCTCTGCTGGTCGAGCGCTTCGAGTCGGCGGCGGAGCGGATCGCGGTCGAGTACCCGCCGCAGCCCGGCATGGGGGACCTCGCCTCGCCGATCCCCTTCGAGATGGCGAAGCGGCTGAAGCGCCCGCCGCGGCTGATCGCCCAGGAGCTCGCCGCCGCCTTCCCTTCCCTGCCCGGCCTGACGAGGGTCGAGGCGGGGGGGGCCGGCTACCTCAACTTCTTCCTCGACCGCGGCGCGGCGCTGCGCGCCCTGGCGCATGAAGTCGGATCGAAGGCGCCGGAGCGCGGCGCCGGCGAGACGATCATCGTCGAGCATACCAACATCAACCCGAACAAGGCGGCGCACATCGGGCACCTGCGCAACGCCGTCCTGGGCGACAGCCTGGCGCGCTGCCTGCGCTTCCTCGGGCACCGGGTCGAGGTGCAGAACTACATCGACAACACGGGAGTGCAGGTGGCCGACGTGCTGATCGGCTGGCGCGAGATCCGGCGCCAGGGGCTCGACGAGGTGCGGGCGATCCGCGAGCGCTTCGACTACGTCTGCTGGGACCTGTACGCCAAGGTCACCGAGATGTACACCGAGCGTCCCGAGACGCAGGCGCTGCGTCAAGTTGTCTTGAAGGCGCTGGAGGAAGGCGAGGGGGAGATCGCCGCCCTCGGCGAGCACGTCGCCCGCCGCATCGTCAACTGCCACCTCGACACGATGTCGCGCCTCGGGGTGCGCTACGACCTTTTGCCATGGGAGGGGGACGTCCTGGCCTTCCGGCTGTGGGACGCGGCCTTCGATCTGCTGAAGAGGAGCGGGGCGATCAAGCATGTCGACTCGGGCGAGCGCCGGGGGTGCTGGGTGATGGCCCTGGAGGGGCCGCGCTTCGAGGCGCTGAAGGAGGGGGAGAAGATCATCGTGCGCAGCAACGGCACGGTGACCTACGTCGGCAAGGACATCGCCTACCAGCTCTGGAAGTTCGGCCTCCTGCCGCTCGACTTCCGCTACGAGATTTTCCGCTCCGAGGCGGACGGCCACGACGTCTGGTCGACGACGCGCGGCCCCGGCGCCCCGGCGCACCCGCCGTTCGGCCGGGCGACGCGGGTCTACAACGTCATCGACGTGCGGCAGGGGTATCTCCAGGCGATCGTCGTCGAGGGGCTCAAGGCCCTGGGGCACCAGGCCGAGGCGGAGCGCTCGGTCCACTTCTCGTACGAGATGGTGGCGCTGACCCCCAAGAGCGCCGAGGCGCTCGGCATCACCCTCTCGCCCGAGGATCGCGCCCGGCCCTACATCGAGATGTCCGGACGGCGCGGCCTCGGGATCAAGGCCGACGATCTCCTCGACGCCCTCGAGCGCCAGGCGTTGAAGGAGGTCGAGGCACGCAACCCCGGGCTCGACGCGGGCGAGGCCACGGCGATGGCGCACGCCATCTCGGTCGGGGCGCTGCGCTACTTCATGATCAAGTTCACCCGCAACAAGGTCCTGGCCTTCGACTTCGACGAGGCGCTGTCGTTCGAGGGGGAGAGCGGCCCCTACCTGCAATACGCCGTGGTGCGCGCCGCCGGGATCTTCGAGAAGATGCAGGCCGCCGGCGGCCCCGTGGAGGCCGAGGCGGCCTCCTGGGCGCGCCAGGCGGGCTTCGACCTGCCGGACGGCGAGGCGGCGGAGGAACACTGGGCCCTGGCGATGCAGATCGCCCGCTTCCGCGAGACGGTGGCGCAGGCGGTCGAGGGGCTCGAGTTGTCGCAGGTGGCGAAGTATGCCTTCGCCCTGGCCCAGAGGTTCAACTCCTTCTACCACAAGTATCCGGTCATGAAGGAGGCCGACCCGCGCTGGCGCCGGGCGCGCATCGTCCTGACCCACCTGTTCGCCGCCCGCATGCGGCAGACGCTCGATCTGATGGGGATCCCGGTCCCCGCGCGGATGTGAAGCCGCGCCCGGCCCCCGCGTCTCCCCGCCGGGCGGCGCGGCGCTGCTATAATGCTCCGCCGGTCGCGAGGGACGTGGCCGGACGAGGCCTGACCGACCGAATGCCGACGACTCCCCCACCCACCGGGCTCAGAGGCGCACGCCGCAGCGCGGCGCTCCCCCTCCTGGCGCTCGTGCTTCTGGGCGGCGTCTTCTCCCGCGCCGCCGCGCAGGAGATCCTCCCCTTCAGCGAGGTCAAGACGGGGATGAAGGGGGTCGGTCGCACCGTCTTCAGCGGCACCCGGATCGACGAGTTCCAGGTGGAGGTGATCGGCACGCTGCAGAACGTGGCGCCCCAGCGCAACCTGATCCTGGTGCGCCTGACGGGCGGACCGCTCGCCGAGACCGGGGTGCTGAGCGGCATGAGCGGCAGCCCGATCTACATCAACAGCCGGCTGGCCGGAGCGGTCGCCTACACCTGGGGGTTCGCCAAGGAGGCGGTGGCCGGGGTGACGCCGATCCAGGAGATGCTGGCGGTCGAGGAGAAGGAGCAGCCGGCCCGGGCCGCCCGATCGGGAGGGGCTCTCCCCCCGGCGGCGGGACGCGCCGGCCTCGCCTTCCTCAGGGATCCGGAGCGCCTCCCGGCCTATTTCGCGAATTACTTCGACTCGACGGTCGAGGCCCTGGCTCGCAAGAGCGCGGCGACTTCGGCGGAGGCGTCGATGGCGCCATTGCGCACGCCTCTCCTGTTCACCGGCTTCCCGGGCTCGGCGGTTGACGCCCTGGCGCCGGCGCTGGCGCGCGCCGGGCTGGTCCCGGTCCAGGGGGGGAGCACCGCCAAGGCCGGCACCGGAGCCGACGCTTCGATCGTGCCGGGGGCCGGCGTCGGAATCAAGCTGGTGCGCGGCGACGTCGAGATCGCCGCCATCTGCACCGTCACCTATCGCGAGAAGGAACGGGTCATGGCCTGCGGCCACCCGCTCCTGAACCTCGGGCCGACCGATCTGATCATGACGACCGCGGCGGTCAACGGTCTCTTCCCCTCCCTCAACGAGTCGTTCAAGTTCGCCTCCTCCGGCGAGGAGGTCGGCGCCTTCCGGCAAGATCGCGCCACCGGCGTTTTCGGCTACCTGGGGAAGAAGCCGCGCCTCCTCCCGGTGCGGCTCGAGCTGCAGCCGGAGAAGGGACGGTCGAAGCGCTTCGCCTTCGACATCGTCGAGGACCCGTTCCTGGCGCCGTATCTTCTTTATGCCGCCCTCAACGGGGTGCTGAGCAATGAGCAGAAGGACTACGGCGAGGTGTCGCTGGAGTACAAGGAGGGCTCGACGATCAGGGTCGCGGGCCAGGACGACATCGCGCTCAAGAACGTCTTCTCGGGCGACCTGGCGACCCAGTACACCTCGGGGACGGTCGCCTTCCTGACGCAGATCCTGCTGAACAACGAGTACCACCCGACACACATCGACGGCATCAACCTGATCCTCGGCTACTCCGACGAGAGGCGCACCGCCCGGGTCGAGCGGGCCTGGGTCAGCAAGGACCACGCGCGCGCCGGCGAGACGGTGCAGGTCTCGGTCGTCCTCAAGCCGTTCCGCGGGGCGGAGGTGACGCGCCAGATCGACGTCGAGATCCCCGACGAGGTGCCGCCGGGAAGGCTGGTCGTGCAGGTGGGGGACGGGCTGGCGCTGGCGCGCGCCGAGGGAGGGGAGGACGACGACTTCAGCCCGCGAGACCTGTCGCAGCTCATCTGGCTGATCAATCATCTCAGGAGCAACGACCGGGTCTACGTCGTCCTGACCCGGGCCGACAACGGCATCGTCTTCCAGGGGGAGCGGCTGCCGAACCTCCCACCCTCGATCGCCCAGGTGATGGTGCGCCCGCAGAATCGAGGGAACTACCTGCGACTCTGGTACCGCGGCGTGGCCGAGGAGGATCTCGACACCGGCTACATGCTGAGCGGCTACAAACTGCTGTCGATTGACGTGGAGGAATGACGTGGCGCTGCGCCGCCTGCTTCTGGCCTTCCTGCTGATCGTTCCCGTCCCGGCTTTCGCCGTCACCCCGGTCCTCTGGACCCTCGAGACGTCCGACGACTTCGAGAGGGGAAAGCCCGAGGGGGTGGCGGTCGACGCCGACGGCGAGCTGGTGCTGGCCCCGGCCCTGCGACCCCTCAAGGTGCCGCCGCTCGAGGAGTCGGCGGAGCCGTTCCTCTGGTCGGAGGCGGTCGACAGTCACGGGACGCTTTACGTCGGCGGCGGCAACGGCGGGAGGATCTACCGGGTGCCGCGGGGCGGGGCCGGATCGGTCTACTACGAGACCGGCGACCTGGCGGTGCAGGCGCTGGCAATCGACCACTCCGACGTTCTGTACGCCGCCACCTCTCCGCAGGGAAAGGTCTACCGCA
>DASTNM010000267.1:0-3332 GCA_035762745.1 Candidatus Polarisedimenticolia bacterium | reverse complement strand
GGCGTGGGTGCACCGCGCCCCTCCGGCGCCGGAGCCGGTATCCACGGCGCCGCCGGGGCCGATTCGTCCGCCCCCTTCATCTTCGACTCGGAGTCGATGAGGAAATTGCCGGAGGTCACGACGGCTTCGCCCTCGGTCAGCCCCTCGAGGACCTCGGCGGTGCCGGGCAGCCGCAGCCCCAGCCTGACCTCGCGCGGCTCGAAGTACCCCTCACCGCGCAAGACGAAGACGACGTTCCGCGTCCCGGTCGCAAGGATCGCCGACTCGGGCACGGCGAGCCGCGGTCCCAGGTCGCTCTGCAGCGCGACCTCGGCGTACATCTCCGGCTTGAGATCGAGACGGGGGTTCGGGAACTCGAGGCGGACCTGCGCCGTGCGCGTGGCCCCCTCCAGCACCGGGTAGACGAGCGACACGCGGCCCTGGAAGGTCTGCCCCGGGAGGTAGGTCAGGGAGATCGTGGCCGGCTGCCCCGGCCTCACGAACGGCAGCTCGTACTCGTAGACCGAGGCGATCACCCAGACACGCGACAGATCGGCGATGTCGAGCAGGTTCATGTCGGGGGTGATCTTCTCGCCGTGGCTGACGTTGCGCTGCAGGACGTAGCCCGAGACCGGAGCGTAGAGGGTGACGGCGCGCGACGGGGCACCGCTCGCCTCGAGGGCGGCGATCTGGTCGGCATTGAAATCCAGCAGCAGGAGACGCCGGCGGCTGCTCTCGATCAGCTGGTCGGCGCGCCGCTCCGCCTCGGAAAGGGCGCCTTCCGTGAGCTCGCGGCGTGCCTTTAGCGCCAGCAGGTACTCTCCCTGCGTGGCGAGCAGATCGGGGCTGTAGAGGCTCAGCAACGGCTCGCCACGGGTCACCTTCACACCGGTGGTGTCGACGGCGAGCGTCTCGACCCAGCCCTCCGTCTTGGCGTGGACGTGATGGATCCTTGTCTCGTCGACCGTCACCCGGCCGACCGCCCTGATCGTCCGGATGAACGGAGCGCGTTTCACGAGGGTGGTCCGGACGCCGATGAGCTGTTGCTTGTGAAGCGGGATCCGGACCGCGGCGAGCCCCTCGACCTCCACCGCGTCGGGTCCCTCCTCGTCGATCTCGACCCGCTCCATCTCCATCCCCATCGAATCCTTGCCCGGCCGATCGGAGATCTCGGAGGGATTCATCGTCGATCGATAGATGACCCTCCGCGGGGTCGGCGCCGGCGAGGAACGGGGGCTCGGGCCCGCGCCCGCCGGCGCCTCGATCGGGACCATGCGCATCTGACAGATGGGGCAGTCTCCCGGTCGATCCGAGACCATCGTCGGGTGCATCGGGCAGTGGTAGGTCGCGGCCGCCGCTTCCGTCGCCGCGCCGCCGGCCGGCCGGTTTTCTTTCGTGAGGAGCACCGCGGCGACGATCGCAAGCGACAGGGCGAGCAGCCCCAGCACGATGAGTGCGAGACGTCGTCTATCGAGGGGTGACATCGAGACCTCCCGCGTCGGCCACGTCCGGGGCGGCGCGGATCACCTCCCGGCCGAGGAGCGGCTCGAGCTCCGCCAGCGCCTGGAACCGTTCGGCGCGTTGGGACGCCAGCTCGAGGCGCGCCCTCAAGAGCGTGGTCAAATCGTTGAGCACGTCGAGAAAACCGATCCGCCCCACGCCGTACGACGTCAGCGCCGACTCGAGCATGCTCTTCGCCTGTGGGATCAGCCCCTGGCCAATCAGGACCAGGAGCCGGTCGCCGCGCTCGACCCGCGAGACCAGCTCACGGATGGCGGCCGGGATCTTGACCTTCTCGGCGGCCAGATCATGGCGCGCCGCCTCCAGCTCCGACTGGGCCTGAAGGAGCGCCTGCGCCTGCCGCCGCTCCCTGTGGATCGGCAGGCGGAGCCCGAACATCCCCCCCACCATCGGGTCGAGGTCGCCCCGGTACTGGTAGGTCGCCGACCAGGTGAAGTCCGGCTTGAGGTCCAGGCGCGCCCGCGCCACCATCGCTTCGCCGCGCCGGACCTCCGCCTCGAGCCGACCGACGAAGGGAGAGGCGTCGAGGGCGGCTCCGGCGAGGGCGTCCGCGTCGTCGGGCAGCATCGCCTGCGGCAGACCGGTTGCGGCGCCGATCGGAGTATCGGCCGCCCGCCCCACGGCGGCGTTGAGCCGGGCCTCGGCCGCGGTGCGCTCCTGGTCCAGGCGTGCCGACTCGGCCTCGAGCCGCAGGATCTCGGTCTGCGCCTTGAGGACGCTCTCCTGGATCCCCTGGCCCACCTCGTAGCGGCGCCGGGCCCCCTCCTGTAGCGTTTCGAGGACGGCGCGGGTCTCCGCGAGGACGGCGCGGGCCTCATCGAGCCGGTAGAGATCGGCGTAGCCGCTCTTGACCGCGGCGAGGACCTCGAGCCTGGCCCGATCCAGATCGCGCGCCGCGACGGCGATCCCGGCTCCGGCCGCTTCGCCGGAGCGTCTGAGCTTTCCGGGGTGGAGAACCTCCTGGGTCCAGGTGAGCGACAGCGCCGAGAACTCGCTGTCACCCAGTGTGAAGCGCGACACGCCGTCGTTCAGATAGGTGACGCTCGCCTCGGGGTCGGGCGGCGCCAGGGCCTGGGACGGCTGGGCCCGGGCCGCCTCCAGACGGGCGGCTGAGGCGCGCAGAGCAGGGCTGCCGGTCGCCGCCTCATGCAGGAGGGCCGCCAGATCAGCAGGCGGGGCCTCGGGGACCTCCGTCCCCGCGAAGGCGAGCGCCGGGAGAAGCAGCAGAAGGATGGGACCGAATCGAGTCACGGCAGCACCTCGAAACCTGCCCGGGTGCCCGGTGGGCCGGGACGGTGGGGCAGGGCGGATCAGATCGCTACGTTCAGGGTGAACGGTTCAGGCGCGGATGGAGGGGGTTCTCAGCGCAGAATCGTGCTATGCAGCAAGTAGAGCGGGACCGGATCGTAGTGCGGCAGGAGCGTGCTGGAGTCGAAACGACCGACTGCTGTCGCCACGCCGGCCGGCGTCACATCCGGGTCGACGATCAGGCTCCAATCGGCGGGGCGTGGCGCCCGGCTCGCCTGGGGGCTCTGCAGCGCCGGCGCCTGCTGTCCCTCCGGGGTCGGCTCGACGCGGCAGCAGCCGGCGGCCCGCATCCCCTCGTCGCAGTGCGACGCGGGATCGCAACAGGGCATCGTCTCGGCCCGGGCCGGCGGGCAGAAGGGCGCCACTCCCATGAGAGCAAACAGGGCGCCGACCACCAGGATCGTGATCGCCGGACGGAGTTTGAGCATAGGGTGAATATACACAGGACTCGGGGACCTGGCAAGGAGGGGCTGACCGCGACGGGAACCCCGAGTTGCGGTCCGTGATGAGGGCAGGGCGGTGTA
>DASTNM010000266.1:0-2153 GCA_035762745.1 Candidatus Polarisedimenticolia bacterium | reverse complement strand
GAGGCAGGGCGCTGTAGCATCTGATGAAAGGGGACAGGGGGTCGAGATCCTGGGCGCGCTTCAGATCGGCCAGCCCCTGGTCGGATCGGCCCAGGGCAAGAGCCGAGAACCCGTACCAGAGATGGAACAGCGCGTCGCCGGGGTCCAGTCCGACCGCCCGCCGGAACTCCTGGTCGGCGCCCGGCCAATCCCATTCGTAGAACGCCTTCACCACCCCGATGGAGGCGTGGCCCTCCGCCAGGCCGTCGTCGATCGCCAGCGCCTTCAAGGCCGCGGCCCTGGACAGCGGCATCGCCTGGGTCGAGGGCAGGTAGAGGTTTGACAGGCCGTAGTAGGCGTCCGCCAGCCCGGCGAACGCCAGCGCGTAACGTGGGTCGAGCTCGATCGCCTTCATGAACTGGTCGATGCCCCGCCTGACCCCGGCCTCGTCATATTCATTGTTCAGGTAGTAGCGC
The DNA here is from genome assembly GCA_035762745.1 of Candidatus Polarisedimenticolia bacterium. Taxonomy (GTDB): domain Bacteria; phylum Acidobacteriota; class Polarisedimenticolia; order Gp22-AA2; family Gp22-AA2; genus DASTNM01. The sequence goes on along the minus strand of DASTNM010000266.1, from coordinate 1,698 downwards.
CCCTTGAGGTAGCGCTGGTAGGCCTCGGCGTTGTCCGTGTAGTGTTTCGTAAGCCGTTGCGTTTCTTCCCCGCTCAGGTTGAGACGCAGGCTCTCTGAGATATGCGTGGCGATCTCGTCCTGGACCAGGAAGATATCCGAAAACCTGCGGTTGTACTGTTCACCCCAGAGGTGCCTGCGGTCGCGCGCGTCGACCAGCTCCGCGTTGACCACGAGGTCGTCGCCGCGATGCGCCACCCGCCCCTCGAGGACCGCGCGCACTCTGAGATCGCGGCCCACTTTGTCCGGCTCGACCAGCCGTCCCTTGTAGCGCAGGACCGAGCTGAGCGCGATCACCTTGACTTCGGGCAGCCGGGAGACACTGTTGATGATGCTCTCCGTCAGCCCGTCGCTCAGGGACTCCGCATCCTGGTCGGTGCCGGCGCTGGCGAACGGCAGCACCGCCAGCGAATCGATCGTCCCTCCCGAGACGACCATCAGGTCGATGCCCAGGGCGAGGAGCACGAGCAGGCCGAGCCCGCCGAGGGCGAGCGCCAGACGGCCCCAGCGGCGCGGTCGCCGGCCCGGGGCCGACCGGGGCACGCCGTCGCCCAGCCGCTCCAGATCCTCCAGCAACTCCCGCGCCGACGCGTGGCGAGCCTCCGGGTCTTTCGACAGGGCCTTCAGGATGACCGCTTCGAGCCCCGAGGAGAGTTTCGGGTTCAAGCGGGTCGGGGACTCCGGCTCCTGGTGCAGGATGGCATCGATCACCAACGGTCCATGGGTCTGCGGGAACGGGCGTCTTCCGGTGGCCAGCTCGTAGAGCACCGCTCCCGCAGCGTAGAGGTCGCTGCGCGCGTCGGCCGGCGCGCCGCGCACTTGCTCGGGAGCCATGTACGGCAGGGTCCCCACGACCGTGTCGATTCCGGTGAGGCTCTGGGTCGGCAGCGTGTCGCTGAACGGCCGCACCAGACGCGCCAGCCCGAAGTCGAGAATCTTCAGCCGTTGATCCGGCGTGAGACGCAGGTTCCCCGGCTTGAGGTCACGATGCACCACCCCCTGCTCGTGGGCCGCGGCGAGACCGAGGGCGAGCTGCGCGCCGACCCGGAGGATCTCCGCGTGCTCCAGCGGGCCGCGGGCGACGATCTCGCTGAGCGTCGTGCCCGGGATGTACTCCATGACCAGGAAGTCGATCCCTTCCTCTGTATCGAAGTCGTGCACCGTCTCGATGTTGGGATGGTTCAGCCTGGAGAGGGCCAGGGCTTCGGTGCGAAACCTGCGGCGCGCGGCCTCGTCGGAGAGGACACCGGACGGCAGCAGCTTCAGGGCGACGTGGCGGTCGAGCCTCTCGTCGCGGGCCCGGTAGACCACGCCCATCCCGCCGGCGCCGATCTGCTCCAGGATCCGGTAGTGCGACAGCGTCCTGCCGATCATCGGCCGTGCTCCGGTTTCCTCTCGAGTGAAATGGACCGTGGTGAGCCCTGGTGAGGCGTATTCTACCAGCAACCACCGGATCCTGCGCGGCGACCGGCGTACGGGGCGACTCGAGGAGCCGCCGATCAGCTCTTCAGAAACTCCGCGATCAGGATCGTGAGGTCGTCGTCCGGTGGCCGACCGCCGGCGTGGCGGCGCGTCTCCCCCATGACGGCCTCGATGGTCTCCTCGATCCGCCCGCGATGCGCGGACAGCGCCTTGAGGAGCCGCTCGCGCCCGAACTCCG
>DASTNM010000265.1:0-2046 GCA_035762745.1 Candidatus Polarisedimenticolia bacterium | reverse complement strand
CGGACGCGTCAATCTTGAGCACGCGCCCCTCGACCCCCGTCGCCGCGAAGAGAGTCCCCTGGCGATCGAACACCAGGGCCCAGACGTACTTCTCGCCGGTTGGCCGCGACCAGACCAGCTTGCCGTCGGAGGAGATCTTGTAGATGCGCCCTCCCGGCGCGGTCCCGGCGTAGAGGGCGCCGGAGGCGTCGACGGCCAGGGCATGCACCTCCGGTTCCTCGACCCGGTAGAAAACCTCCCCCCGACCCGCGGGGTTCACCCGATCGATCTCCCCTTCGTTGCCGCCGGCGGCGAAGAGCAGACCCTTCGCATCCTGCGCGAGCGCCCAGACGTAAGGCTGCCTGGCCTCGTACAACAGGTCGAGCCGGGGCGACAGGCGGATCTCCCCGCCGGCCGAAAGCGAGACCTTGTCGAGATCTCCCTTGTCGAAGTCACCACGCTCGCGCTGCCTCCAGGTCTGAGTCGCCACGGCCACGACCGGAGAAACGTGCGCCAGGAGCGCGAGCAGCACGGCGAGACCGCACACCAGCGCCGGAGCCAGCGGGGCTTTCGTCTTGTGCCTCTGTAGGGGAGTCATTTCACCTTGACCGAGATGCGGCGGGCGCCGACGGCGATCAGATCGAGGTCCTTGCCGATCTCCATGATCGGCGCCTCGATCATCAAGGTCGTGTCGGCGCTGAGCCGCGGGCTGTTGAAGACGCTGAAGATGGACAACGGCAGCTCCGGAAGTATCTCGCTACGGATAATCGCCGAGGGGGAGCGCTTCGTCACCCTGAGGTAGAGGCCGCGGCTCTTGCGCTGCCGGCCGACCAGGCGGAGGAGGTCGCCGAGCCCCGAGGACTGCGCCAGCTGGCGCTCGATCACGCGCCGGTCCAGCCCGTCGATGGCGGGGCCGCCGCCGACGATGATCTGGGTCTCGCCCGGGCCGGTATCCTCCGGCAGCGTGACTTCCCAGGTGACCTGCCGGTCCTCGCCGCGGAATGGGCTCAGGATCGCGGTCACCTTGAACGGCTCGCCGGGGCGGACCTCCGCCTCGGTGGCGCGCAGCGAGGAGATCGTCGCCACCTGCGACTCGCGCAGCACCTCGACATCGAGGTCGACCCCCCGCACGTGCGGCTCCTCGAACGGGTTGCCGTAGATCAGGCCGAACAGGCCGCCCGCTTCGTTCGCGAGCGCAAGGTGCACCGGCTGGGCCGGGTTGGTCCCCGAATAGAGATCCTCGGTCTCCAGGGGCGGGAACCCCTCGATGTCAATCCGATATCGCAGGGCCAGAGTGGCGGAGGCGTCGAACTCGGTCGATTTGACCAGACTGTTGGCGGTCGTGACGGCGACCATGACCGGTGTCCAGGCCCGGTGCCGCAGGAGCTCGTAGTGGAACAGCCGGCGCCCGGCGGGCGAGGCCACTCGCACGGTCAGCGGGACGGTCGGAGTGACGCGCCCGACCTCTCCCATGATGGCGGTCAGGCCGTCGCGCAGGATGGTCCCAACCGGCCGCGTGGCGTTGGCGATCTTGAAGGAGGAGTCGCTCGAGGGGAAGGTCAGCAGGATCTCTGCCTGCGTCATCGGCATCTGCATCGGCCCGGTTCCGAGGAGGGGGTGGCCGAAGGCGAACACCCTGTTCCCGTCGACATGCGTCAGCGTCCCGATGCCGGTCAGGCTCAGGTCGCCGCTCACCAGCGCACCGCCGATGCCGGTGCCGGGTTCAAGCGGTCGCGGCGGGCCCCCCTCCGACGCGCCGCCGCCCCCGGTGGTCGGCTCCAACCCGTGGGCCTCGAAGATCGGCGCGTAGTAGCGCAGGACAGCCGCGTCGCAGCCTGAACAGACCAGCGGTGTGCCGATCGGCCGCAATCCGCCGGCAACACCCGCCGACGCCCACCGGCCGTAGGTGTTATCGGACGAGCGGTGCGCGCGCCCCGGAGCGGTGGCCGGTTCATCCGTCCACCCCGTTCCCTCGAGAAACCGACCCAGGAGATCTGACCCGGCTCCCGTCCCGCCCGACTCGGACTGCGTAGTTGGCCCGGCGAGCTTCACCATGTCGCCGATCGG
>DASTNM010000264.1:0-10166 GCA_035762745.1 Candidatus Polarisedimenticolia bacterium | reverse complement strand
AGGAAGACCTGCCCTCCACCCTCGAGGATGTCGCGGACGAGCGACGGTCCGGCGGCGGTGAACAGCTCCATGCCGACCTTGTAGCGGGAAACCCGCGGGCGCAACGCGGCCACGAGCGAAAGGGCACTCTCCCGGGAGTTCACGTCGAGGGCGACGATCAGCCTGTCCGCGGCCGCCATGCGGGGTGGGATTGTTGCAGAACGAAGAGCGCTTTGCAAGGCGACCTCCGGAGGGATTCGCGTCATTCCGCGCCAACCGCCCGCCACGCGACGCGGTGACGGACCGACAGCCGGGTGGTGGAGATCGGTTGCGGTGGCCAGGTTGACGCCCGCGGACACTCGGTCGATAATCGCAGCCGTTCGCAGTCGTCCTGACGGAGGGGTGATGGCTGACGGAATGTCCCGCGGCATGAAGGGGGTCGTCGCCGGCCTGGCGGTGGTGGGGGCGGCCGGGGCCTTCTTCAGCGCCTACACCCTGCACCGAAAGCCCGGAGCGGTGGCCGACGTCAAGGTCATCACCCACGGCGAAGAGGTCGATCTGGCCGCCCACCGCGCCCCGGGGAAATACACCGTCTTCGATTTCTACGCCGTCTGGTGCCCCCCGTGCCGTGTACTCGGTCCGGCCCTGGAGCGCCTGGCCGCACGCCGGCCGGAGCGCCTGGCGATCCGCAAGGTCGACATCGTGGACTGGACCATGCCGGTCGCGGCCCAGTACCACGTCGAGTCGCTGCCCTACCTCGTGCTCTTCGATGATCAGGGACGTCGGCTGGCGGAAGGTGAGGCGGTCTTCGCCGCGCTGGACCGCGTCTTCGGCGAGGAGGCGAGCGAGGTCAGCCAGATCACCGGCGTCGAGCCGCAGCCCAACCCGGCGGCCACGGCCGCTCCCGCGGCATCTGCCGGGGCGACCGCCTCAGGTCACTGAGACGTTTCGGCGCTCAGCCGGAGCATGGCCCGGGCGCTGCGCCCTGGGGGGCCTTCAGGGTCCCGACGATGTCGCGCACGGCGCCGACCTTCTCACGGCGGCACCAATCCTCGATTCCCCGGACGACGCGCACCGAGGCGGTGGGATCGAAGAAGTTGACCGTCCCGAGCTGCACGGCGCTGCTCCCGGCCACCATGAACTCCAGGGCATCGCCGGCGTCGCTGATCCCGCCCATCCCCATGATCGGCAGGTCGACCTCACGGTGGACTCGCTGCACCATGTAGAGCGCCAGCGGCTTGATCGCGGGGCCCGACAGGCCTCCGGCGCCGTTGGCGAGGACGGGGCGGCGCGCCGCGAGGTCGATCGCCAGGCCGAGAAATGTGTTCACGAGCGAGAGGACGTCGGCGCCGCCGTCCCGCGCCGCCCGGGCGGCGACGGCGATGTCGGTGATGTTCGGTGTGAGCTTCACGATCAGCGGAAGATCCGGCGCCGCGCGCCGCACCGCCCCCACCACCTCCTGGATGACCGGCGGCGACACGCCGAAGGCGATGCCGCCCTTCTCGGTGTTGGGGCAGGAGAGATTCAGCTCGATGGCTGCGAGGCCGGCGGCGCCGTTCAGGCGCCTCGCCACGGCGACGTACTCGTCCTGCGTCTCGCCGAACACGTTGGCGATGATCGCCGTGTCGTGGGCGCGCAGCGCCGGGAGCTTCTCCGCCAGGAATGCCTCCACGCCGACATTCGCAAGCCCGATGGCGTTGAGCATGCCGGCGGCCGTCTCACAGGTGCGGGGCGGAGGGTTGCCGCGGCGCGGTTTCAGCGAGAGCCCCTTGGTGACGAGGCCGCCCAGCTCGGACAGCTTGAGGTAGGGGACGAACTCGCCGCCGTAGCCGAAGGTGCCGCTGGCGGTCACCACCGGGTTCTTCAATCGCAGGGGACCGAGGGTGACCGAGAGATCGACGGCGCGCTTCACAGGATCACCCGCAAGGCGTCGAAGATCGGCCCCTCGGTGCAGACGCGCTGAAAGACGGGGCTGTCCTCGTCCTCCCGGCAGCGCACCACGCAGCCGAGGCAGACGCCGATGCCGCAAGGCATCTGCGACTCGAGGGCGAGCTGGCAGGGCACGCCGGCGGCCAGCGCCTGCTCACGCACCGCCCGCATCATCGGAGTCGGACCGCAGACATAGAGCTCGGTCCCGGCCGTGCCGGCCGTCCCTGCCGCGGCCTCGGCGGGGCGCAGGAGAGGCTCCAGGAGGCGTGTGACGAACCCCCGGCTTCCGGCGCTGCCGTCCTCCGTCGCCAGGTGCACCGGCACGCGGCGCCTCCTGAAGAAGTCGAGCGCCACCAGGTCCCTCCGGGTGCGGGCGCCGAAGAGGAGCGTCGGGCGCCGCCGGCGCGCCCGCAGCGCTTCGACCAGGAAGGGAAAGATGGCGATGCCGACTCCCCCCGCGACCAGGAGGGGGCGCGCCGGCGCGCGGCCCGCTCCCCCCGCGCGCGAGGCCGGGGCCGAAAGAGCGAAGCCGTTGCCGAGCGGGCCGAGGGTCTTGAGGCTCGTCCCGACCGGCTGCCGCGACAGGTGGCGCGTGCCCTCGCCCACCACCTTGTAGAGAATCTGGATCCGACCTCGCCGGCCCGGCAGGACACGATACAGGCTCATCGGCCGGCGCAGCAGCGGGTCGTATCCCTCGCGCACCTGCAGCATCACGAACTGGCCGGCCCGCGCGGCGCGCGCGATCGGCGGCGCTTCGAGCGTCAGCAGAAAATGATCGGGATTGAGCGCTTCGTGGCGGACGATCCGGGAGGAGATGTCGACCGGCATGCCGAGGTGGAACTATATCATAGACGCATGAGTTGACCGCAGCGCCCCGTCCCTGCAAAGAGGGAACGGCCCGGCGCCCCGGCTGGTTGACAGCGGGCGAAGCGTCGGGTATTCTGCCACGGCAATCGGGAGGCAGGGCACTTTTAATCCGGCCCCGCGAGGCCGGAAAGGTGAGGCCGATGCTGGCCAGACCACAGGAGACGGGAGCCCGCGGCGACGCGGGATTTTTTTTGTCCGCGGGGGGGAGACGGCGCGATGGCTGAGGACAAGGTCGTCACGGTGATGGACGCGGAGAAGATCGACCGCGCCCTGACGCGCATCGCCCACGAGATCCTGGAACGCCACCGGGAGGTGGGGGACCTGGTCCTGGTCGGCATTCGCACCCGCGGTGTGCCGCTCGCGACCCGCCTGCAAGGCAAGATCGCCCAGATCGAGTCGCAGGAGATCCCGGTCGGCATTCTCGACATCACGCTGTACCGCGACGACCTGACGACCATCGGGCCGCACGCGGTCCTCAAGGAGACCAAGATCCACTTCCCGATCGACGGGCGCGAGATCGTCCTCGTGGACGACGTGCTGTTCACGGGCCGGACGATCCGGGCGGCGCTCGACGGGTTGATGGACTTCGGGCGGCCTCGGAACATCCAGCTCGCGGTGCTGGTCGACCGCGGGCACCGGGAGCTGCCGATTCGCGCCGACTACGTCGGCAAGAACGTGCCGACGAACCTGGACGAGACGGTCCAGGTCCGACTGCGCGAGGAGGACGGTGCGGACGAGGTGTTGATCGTGCGCCGGGTCGAGAGGAAGAAGGCGGGCAAGGGATCCTCCCGGGACGCGGCCCGGGCGGCGAGGTGAGCCATGCTTGATGGCGGCGACAGGGGCACGGAGAAGACGGCCAGACCGCGGCGCTCGCCCGGAACGCCCTCGACAGCGCGGCGGCCGGGAGGGGAACGGCGCCCGCGCCCGGTCGTGGAGCCGGTGGCGGCCACGGGACCGGGCGGTCTGGAGGTGGCGGCGCCTCCCCTGAGCGCCCTGACGCACCGCCACCTGCTCGGCATCCAGGGGCTGACGCCCGGGGAGATCGATCTCATCCTCGAGACCGCCCGCTCGTTCGCCGAGGTCTCCACCCGGCCGATCAAGAAGGTGCCGACCCTCAGGGGACGGACCGTCGTCAACTTCTTCATGGAGCCGTCGACGCGCACCCGCTCGTCCTTCGAGATCGCCGAGAAACGGCTGTCGGCCGACACGCTGAACTTCTCTCCCTCGACGTCGAGCGTCGTCAAAGGGGAGAGCCTGCTCGACACGGCGCGCAATCTCGAGGCCATGGCGCCGGACATGATCGTCATCCGTCACGCCGCCTCCGGGGCGCCGCATTTCCTGGCCCGCCACTGCCGCTCCAACATCATCAACGCCGGCGACGGATCGCACGAGCACCCGACCCAGGCGCTGCTCGACGCCTTCACGATCCGCGAGCGCAAGAAGCGGCTCAAGGGACTGCGCGTGGCCATCGTCGGCGACCTGGCGCACAGCCGTGTCCTGCGCAGCAATCTCTTCCTCCTCAAGACCATGGAGGCCGACGTGATCGTCTGCGCGCCGCCGACGCTGATCCCGGTCGGGCTCGAGCAGCTCGGTGTGGAGGTGACCTCGCGCATCGATCGGGCGGTCGATCAGGCCGACGTCATCATGATGCTGCGCATTCAGAGGGAGCGTCAGAAGGGCGGGGCGTTCCCGTCGGCGCGCGAGTACTACAACCTCTTCGGTCTCACGCCGGAGCGTGTGCGGCTGGCGCGTCCCGAATGCATCATCATGCACCCGGGCCCGATGAATCGGGGAGTCGAGATCGACAGCGCGGTCGCCGATGGCCCGTACTCGGTGATCCTCGAGCAGGTCACGAACGGCGTGGCGGTGCGCATGGCCGTCCTCTATCTTCTCGCGGGAGGGACGCTTGGCGAGCTTGCTGGTTAAGGGAGGCCGGGTGATCGATCCGGTCGGCGGAACCGACGGCCCGCTCGATCTCCTGGTCGTCGACGGGCGCATCGCCGAGCGGCGCCCCCCGGCCTCCGGGCGGCGCGAGCCCGGACTGCCGCCCGGCACGCGGGTGCTCGACGCCACGGGTCTCATCGTCTGCCCTGGATTCGTCGACATGCACGTGCACCTGCGCGAACCCGGGCACGAGCACAAAGAGACCATCGAGTCCGGAACGCGGGCCGCCGCGGCGGGCGGCTTCACCTCGGTCGCCTGCATGCCGAACACCGATCCCTGGAACGATGGCCTGGCGGTCACGGAATACATCGTCACCGAGGCGCGCCGGAGAGGGGTGGTGAACGTCTTCCCGATCGGCTGTGTCAGCAAGGGGGGGAAGGGGGAGGAGCTGGCGGAGATCGGCGACATGGTGCGCTCGGGCGCCGTGGCCGTGTCGGACGACGGCCGCCCCGTGGGCAACAGCTACCTGATGCGGATGGCCCTCGAGTACACCAAGATCTTCGGCATCCCGGTCATCGACCACTGCGAGGACAAGAGCCTCGCCGCCTCGGGGGTGATGCACGAGGGGTACGTGTCGACGGTGCTCGGGCTCAGAGGCATGCCGGCGGCGGCGGAGGAGATCGCCCTGGGCAGCGATCTGGCCCTCGCCGCTCTGACGCGAGGGCGGCTGCACATCGCGCATCTCAGCACACGCGGCGGCCTGACGAAGGTCCGGCGCGCCCGGGAGGACGGTGTCGCGGTGACCTGCGAGGTCACACCGCACCACCTGCTCCTGACCGACAAGGCGGTGATGGAGTCGGGGTACGACGCCAACACGAAGGTCAACCCGCCGCTGCGGACCGAGGAGGATCGGCAGGCCCTGCTGCAGGGGCTCAAGGATGGCAGTATCGACGTCATCGCCACCGACCATGCGCCCCACCACACCGACGAGAAGCTGCAGGAGTTCGACGGCGCCCCCTTCGGTCTGATCGGCCTGGAGACTGCGATCCCGTTGATGCTGGATCGGGTCGTGCGCCCCGGTCACCTCGACCTCACGGCTCTCGTCCGCCTCATGTCGGTCAACCCGGCGCGCATTCTCGGGCTGAAGAAAGGGACTCTGGCGGTGGGGGCCGACGCCGACATCACGGTGATCGATCCCGAGCGGCAGCTGACGGTCGACACCGCCCGCTTCCAGTCGAAGTCGCGCAACTCGCCGTTCCACGGCTGGACGCTCAGGGGCTGGCCGGTGGCCACCGTGGTCGGCGGGCGCGTCGTCCACGAAATCCAGGCCGCCAGGGGCCACTGAGGGAGGATGTCGGCCACGCGCAGCGCGCCACGCCGCTGCGGCGTCCGGGCGGCGCGGCGCGCCTGGAGCCGGAGCGTCGTTTTCGCGGCCCTCGTTGCGGCGCTCGTGGTCCCTTGCGCCTGTTTCTCCCCGCGCCTCGATCCCAACCGGCAGGACATCGTCCTGATCGTCGTCGACACGCTGCGCGCCGACCACCTCGGGATCTACGGCTACCCGCGGAGCACCTCCCCGCACCTCGACGCCCTCGGCCGGGGGGGGGTGGTGTTCGAACGGGCCTGGGGGGCCGCTCCCTGGACCCTCCCTTCGATCATGTCGATCATGACCTCGCGCTATCCCTCCAGCCACCGGGTGGAGAACGACGGGTTGCGGCTCCCGGAGGGGATCCCGACCCTGGCGGAGACGCTGCACGCCGAGGGGTACGCCACGGGGGGGTTCGTGTCGCACGTCTACGTCACCGCGCCGTTCGGCTTCGCCCGGGGCTTCGACACCTTCGAGGATTTCGGCCTGTCGCGCCCCGAGTACCGCCTCGAGGCCGGCCTGGAGCCGACCGCCGACCGTGTCACGGACGCGGCGCTGGCGTGGCTGAAGCCGCAGGCCTCCCGGAGCCTCTTCCTCTTCGTGCATTACTTCGACCCGCACTGGCCCTACGATCCCCCGCCGGCCTACCGCGATCTCTTCCCGAGCGCCTACCGCGGGCCGCTCGATGCGTCCCACGACGCGCTCTCGAAGTTCCAGGACCCGCTGACCCCGATCCCCGAGGACTACCGCCGGTTCCTGATCGATCGGTACGACGGCGAGATTCGCTTCGTCGACGACCAGGTGGGCCGGTTGCTGGACGGCCTGCGGGAGGCGGGGCGGGGGGAACGGGCGTGGATCATCGTGACCGCCGATCACGGCGAGGAATTCAAGGACCACGGCTCGATGGGACACGGACGGGCGCTGTACGAAGAGACGATCCGCGTGCCGCTCTTGATCGGACGTCTGTCCGGTGCCGCGACGCACGGCGCCCGGCGGACCGCAACGACGGCCGGGGGCGCGGCGGGGGCCCCCGGCGACCAGGGGGCGGACGACGGGCGGGGAGCGCGCGTCGCCACTCCGGTCAGCGGCATCGACCTCTTTCCGACAATCGCCGCGCTGGCGGGCGTGGCCAACCTTCCGCCGGGACTCCAGGGGAAGAGCCTGGCACCGCCGCTCTCGTCGGGAGCGCCGCGAAGCTCGGGGTCGGAATGGAGCGGGCCGCCGCCCGACCGGACGCTGGTCAGCGAGACGGTCCGGCTCAACGCCTGCCGCAAAGCGGTGCGCAGCGGCCGGCTCAAGCTGATCCAGTTCATGGATGAGAATCGCTCCGAGCTCTACGACCTGGTCGATGACCCGCACGAGAGCCACGACCAGGCTCCGGAGCGCACGGAGGATCGGCACCGACTGATGCGCCTCCTGTACTCCGAGGTCGATCTCCTGTCGGGAGGCTGGAACCTGCGCTGGAGCGGCGGCGGCCGCTCACACCGCTTCCACGGCAGAATCGGCACGACAGGGATCTTCAGGAGTCTCGTTCCCCTCTTCCCCGGTCAGGGCAAGTACGTGGTCGAGCAGGGGAACACCCTCGAATTCACCGACCCGGGACAGACCGGGGCGAGCGGTCTGTCGTTCACCACGGCGCCCTACGAGGCCCGCGTGACGTTCCAGCTGACCATCGACGGGCGGGCGATGCCGGAGAGGATCTTCCTCGGAGGGCGGGCGGTTGCGCCCGAGGCCCTGCCGTTCACCCTCGAGGGGGACGCGCAGGCGCCGGCCGCCTTCATCCGGCCGCCCCGGAGCGCGGGGAACGAGCTCGGCTTCTTCCTCTGGAGAACGCGCCCCGCCGGACCCGACCAGACAATCATCCTGGACGATGAGATCCGGGAGCGGCTAAGATCCCTGGGCTACGTAAACTGAAACTCGACATGAGGGCGGGACGAGAGTGGCGGGGGAGGAGCGGATGGCCGGACGCAGGATGAAGGGGGAAACGGCACCGTCACGGATCGTGCGGTTTCTCGCCCTCGCCGGGGTGCCGTTGTCGGTGGGGCTCGCCTTGGGCGGGCAGTTCCTGATCTCCCTGAAGAGCGTCACGCCCCTGCGCGGGCTCCTCCCGGGTCTTGCTCTGTACGCCGCCGCGCTGGGCCTCCTGCTCCTCGCGCTGACGCGGCGCGGTGAAGGGGGGCCGGCCTCGGGCCCGACCTCCGGGAAGGACGCGCCGGAGGCGGCGCGCGGTCATCTCGCCGTCCTGCCGAGAGGGCTCGAGTGGGGCTTGGTGGCGGCGCTCGTCCTCTTCGGCGGCCTCTTCCTGCGCCTGCAGCACATCGATCTCATTCCCTGGGGGCTCAACAACGACGAGGCGATCAACGCCATCGAGGTGCAGGATATCCTCGCCGGGAAGCCGTTCGCCACCTTCACCGTCCGCGGGCTGAATCGCGAGACGATGTTCCATTACCTCGCCGCCCTCGCGTACCGCAACCCGGGGCTGGCGCTCAACGTCCTGCGCGCCATGCCGGCGGTCTTCAATCTGCAGCCGGAGAGGATCAACGGCCCGTCCAACCTGGCCGACCCAATCTTCCCGCTGCGCAGCGTGTCGATCGCCGCCGGGACTCTGACCATCCTCCTGCTGTACCTGTTCGCGCGCCGGCGCTTCGGCTGGCGCGTCGCCTTCCTGGCGGGGCTCTTTCTCGCGTTTTCGCCGTGGCATCTCCTGTACAGCCGGGTCGGGCTGCGGACGATCCTGGCGCCGCCGTTCGCCATCGTCGCCGTCTGGCTGCTGCTGCGGGCGCTCGACTCGGGGCGCACCCGCGACCATCTCGCGTGGGGCGCGGCCCTGGGGCTCGGTCTCTGGACCTATACCTCGTTCCGGGCGCTGCCCCTGGCCTTCGCCGTCTATCTTCTGGGACGCGCGCTTCTCGAGCCCGCCATCCGCGCCTCCCTGCGCCGCGCCCGCGGGGCGATGGCGGCGGCCGCCGGAGTCGTCACCGCCGCGCTCCTCCTCCTCTGGGCCTTCTCGCGGCTCGGTCTGATCGATTTCATCCTGCGCGGGGCGTACGCCTCCCTGACGCCGAAGGCCAGCTTTCCGCTGAACCTGCTGCACACCCTGACGATGGGCAACTACTTCCCGGCACGCTACGCGGTGGTGCAGAGCGACGCGTTCTTCAGCGACGGTGTGAGCGCCGTCTACGGCCTCATCGGCCGGGAGCCCGAGACGATGGTGGCGGCGGCCCTGGCAACTCTGGGCCTCGTCTATGCCGCCTGGCGGGCGCGCCGCCGTCGCGACGCCGCGTCGGCCCTGATCCTGACCTGCTTCCTGGTGACCTGCCTGACCGTCGGCATCGCCGGGCCGAGCCTGACGCGGATGCTGCTGAACCTGCCCTGGCTCTGCCTGTTCGCGGCCCTGATGGCCGGCCGCCTGTTCGACGACCTGGAGGCGCTGCGCCGTCCGTTCGGCGTCTTCGTGGCTGCGGCCGCGGTCCTGGGGCTCGCCGCCCTGGCCTGCGCGCAGGGATACGGTCAATATTTCCAGTTCGGCAGGCCCACCCCCCTCGCCGCCCGGGCGATGCAGAACTTCGGCGCGCCGCAGACGATCATGGGGGTGTACGTCCGCTCCCTGCCGCCGGGAGAGGAGATCTACGTCATGCACACGCTGCGCGTCGACACCCTGCACTACCTGATCGGCAACCGCCCCGAGGTCCACCTGGTCAGCGATCCCTCGACCCTCGACTACGAGGCCATCGTCCGCTTGCCGCGCACCGTGACCTTCGTCGTGGAGTATGCCCGCCCCTTCGCCGAGCCGCTGCGCATGCTGATGGTCCGCTTCCCGCAGGGCGACATGTCGCAGGTGGCCGACGCCCGCCTCGACCCCGAGAAACCGATCTTCTACACCTTCACGCTCTGGAAGGACGAGAGCGGCCAGCCGATCGCGCCGCCCGCCCCGCCGCCTTCCTGAAGCATTCCAGGCTCCCGGGGCGGCCTGCCTGCGGGTGGCGCGGCCGTGCGACAGTGCGCCGCAAACCCCGCGCCTCTCAGCGGGGCAGGCGCACGGAGCCGAGGTGAGGCCGCCCGTCGGCGGTTTGTGCCGATCCGGGCGGCCGGAGCCGTGCCGTGCGACCCGCTGCGTCCCGCTCCGGGACGGGTGGGTCCCGAA